>JBIJCH010000001.1:0-32040 GCA_044344815.1 Flavobacteriales bacterium
GCCATCCTTGTGGCGGCCGTCCCATCCCTGCCGGGCATCGTTCGTCTCGAACACCAACTGGCCCCAGCGGTCGAAGATCATCAGCTGGTGCTCCTTCTCCACCATGTCCGCCAGGATGGGGAAGAATATCTCGTTCTTGCCATCACCATCGGGGGTGAACGCGTTGGGAACGAAGAGGCTCGGCACGATGATGGGAACGGGCTGGCACAGGCTGTCGGCGCAGCCGTAGCGGTCCCAGACCTGCAGGCACACATCGTAGGTGCCGCCGTAGGCGTTCTGGAAGAAGTGGTATTCCTGCCGCTGATCGCCGGTGCCCAGCCCATCGAAGTCCCAGGCGAAGACCGCGGCATACGGATCGGTGGCCGAGAAGAGGATGTTGCTGTCGTCCTCCACACCGGGGTTGGGCGTCCACACGAACGAGGCCTGCGGCGGGGGCTCCACCAGCACCATGCCCGGGCGGGTCAACTGGTCCACACAGCCATCGGGGGTGGTGATCGTGAGCGTCACGGTGTACAAGCCGGGTGCGGCGTAGGTGTGCGGCAGCGTCCCGCATGCGTTCACCAGCGCCGATCCATCGCCCAGGGACCAGCTGCAGCTGCCGCCCAGGAACCCGGGGTCGGTGAGGTTGGTGAAGGTCACGTCAAGCGGCGCGCAGCCGCTGTCCGTATCCACGGTGAACAGCACGATCGGCAGCGGGTTCACATCCACCGCCACCACGGCGGTGTCGGTGAGGTGGTCGCATGCGCCGATGCCATAGGCCACGTACAGGTAGTCGCCGGAGAGCTCAAGGGCCGGGTTCAGGATGCCGTTGTGCGCACCGCCCAAGGGGTCCAGCCAGCTCTGGTTCGGGTCGGCACCTGCGCCCAACAGCGGGAACAGCGGCGTCTGTAAGCCATCGGCGCAGATGGAGAGGCTGTTATCGGCCCCGGCCTGCGGCAGCGGGTCCAACGCGATGGTGAGGAGCGCCGTGAGGGTGGGGCAGGGGGCCAGCGGGGAGGTGGTGTAGGTGTAGGCTCCCGCCGCGTCCGTCGCCGCATTGAAGATGCCACCGAAGGGTGCGCCGTTCGGGTCGGTCCAGGTGCCGGTGTTGTCAGGCGTACCGTTCAGGGTGTCCAGCATGGAGAGGGGCGGAGCGTCAGGGCACAGGCTGATGCTGTTCGCCAGACCCGGGTCCATCGCCTGCTGGATGGTCACATCGAGGAAGGCCGTGTCGTTCCAGCAGGGCGCGGTGCCGGCCACCACGTAGCTGTAAGTGCCGCTGGGGTCCACCGCAGGGTCCAGGGTGCCGCCGAAGCTGGTGCCGTTGGGGTAGCTCCACGCACCGCCCGGCTGGGGCGTGCCGGCCAGGTTCAGGAACAGGGGGTCGGTGCCGTCGGAGGTGCAGTAGGCGAGCACCACGTCCTGGCCGGCGTCCGCTGCGGCCTGGGTGCTCACGGTCACCACGCCGGTGGCGGGGCACAGTCCGCCGGTGCCCACGGCGTACAGGTAAGCACCAATTGGATCCGTGCCCGGTACGAAGGTGCCCGAATGCGGGTTGCCGTTGGGGTCGGTCCAGTCACCGCCCGGCACCGGGGCCCCTCCCAGCAGCGGGTACAGATCGAAGGGTGGCGCCGCATCGCACACGAGCGTATCGCCCGGCAGCATGGCAGCGGCCATCTGCACCCACACCACAAGGTTGTAGGTGGCGGTGAGCGGCGGCGTGCCGTTATCGGTGGCCTCGAAGGTCACCTGGTGGAAGCCCACGTCGGCGGGGGTGGGCGTGAACTGACCGACGATCTGCGCGGTGTTCCCCGGCACATTGGTGATCACCGTGTAATTGCTGAGCGTGGGCGCGAAGGAGGTGGCCGTGGTCGTCTGGCCCGGTTCGGGGCTCAGGAACTGCATGTCGAGCTGCGAGGTCACGCCCACGCAGGCCACCAGGGTATCGCACAGGAACACACCGCTGCCGATGGGCGGGATGTTGGAGGTGGAGACCGAGGTGGTGAACACGAAGTTCTTGTTGTCCAGCCAGCTCACCCCGTCATTAAGTCCGAACGGACCGTCATACGCCGTGCCCGGCTGGTCCGTGCGGGTGAACTGGATGAAATCGATGCCGTTGCCGCGATTGGCGCCCACGGTGGCGGGCGTGCCGCCGAAGCCGTTCACCCCGCCCGAGGCCGAGCCGGTGGTCCACTGCATGTCCTGGTAGCAGAAGCTCACGTTCTTGCCGATCCCGATCACCGGGTCGGTGCCGTCGGTAAGGATCAGCTGGAAGGTGTTCAGCATGTTCGTCTGCATGCTGAAGTAGCCCACCCCGATCCAGTTGACGTAAACGGCGGTGGGCGTCACCTTGTACCATACCTGACCTGCGCCACGGGTGTCCACATCGGCCCAGAACGGGGCCACCATGGCATAGTTGGCGCTGGGGAAGGCGCTGGAGGAGAAGGTGCCCCAGGCCGACCCGAAGGAGACGTTGCCGTTGTTGTTTATGTACAGGGCGTTGTAGGGGTCGCCGTACAGGTTGAAGGTGAAGGGGAAGGGGATGACGCCGGTGGATTGGTCGTCGTTGGGCGGCATGGCCAGGGTGTAGGTCGCATCCGGTTGGATCCAGCAATCGCACACGTTGCCACCGCCCCGAAGATTGCCCGGGGGCGTGAAGCCGCCCCCGCCCCGTGCAAGCCCCTTGGGCACTTCGGCCGGTGGAAGGCTGAACTGCGATGGCAGCAGCCCCCGCTCCTTCAGGCGTTGGTGATCCTTGAGCTCAACGGCCTGCGGGACCGATTGGGCGGTGGATGCCTGCGGAAGGGACACAAGCCCAAGCACCAGCACAAGACCGGAGAGTGGCAGGCGGGTCATGGTGATGGGGTTCAGCGGAACAGGTGGATCGTCTGGCCTTTGCTGAAGGGCTGCCCGTTGGCATCAAGCCCTTCGATCGCATAAAAATAGTAACCCTGCGGACAAGGCTGCCCGGAAAGGTCCCGGCCGTCCCAACTGTGGAGGTCGTTGGCCGAGAAGACCAGGCGGCTGTCGAGCGAGTAGATGCGCACGCGCAGGTCGGTGAGCCCCTCGGCCACCACGCGCAGGTCGTCGTTCACGCCATCGCGCATGCCCGGGCTGAAGGCGTTCGGGATCCACACCACAGGCGCTGCGGCGGCCGCTACGACCACATCGGTCTCCTCCGCCTCCGGCAGCTGCGGTTCCTGTCCGGCCACCAGGCCGGCATCGGGCAGGCTCTCGGTCTGGGCCACCACCGGGCTGCTGGCGGTCCGCTCGATGAGCTGCTCGATGATGCGGTTCACCCGCTCCTGGTCGGAATCGGTGGCCGTGGGCCGGTCATCGTTCGTTGCGGGCGCGGAGGTCTGGGGCGTGATGCCGGGTCCGGGCATGTCCGCGTTGTTGCTGGCCTGCGGTGCGCCGGTGGTATTGACCGCGCCGGCCGTCGGGCGTTCATCGGAGGGGCTGGTGGCGGGGATCGGCGGGGCGGCCACCGCGGATCCGGTGGCCGGAGCCATCACCGTGGCGTCGGGGGCGGGTACCTCGGCAGGGGCCGGGGCGGGGGCCTCCACCACGGCAGCGGCGGTCGGTGTCTGCAGATCCTGGCCGTTGCGCAGGGTCCAGAGCAGGGCGCCGCCCGTGATCACCGTGGCGGCGAGGCCGGCCGCGAGCCAGCCGCCCATGCCTGGGCCTGCTGCGGTGCCGGCGGCGGCGCCATGGCCCAGCTGGCCGCTGATGTTGCTCCACACGCCGGGGTCCACGTTCAGCTCGTGGTCCTTGAACCGGTCCTTCAACAGCTTGGAGAGGCCGTCGGTGGGGGGCATCGTGGCCAGCTGGCCGCTGATCGCCTGCCACACGCCGGGGTCCACGTCAAGCTCGTGGCCGGAGAAGCGCTCCTGGAGGAGGTCCTTGAGGTTATCCTTCGCTGCCATCACCATAGAGTTCGGCCGCTTCCTTGGGAAGCAGGCGGCGCAGGTAGGCCCGCGCCTTCATGAATTGTGATTTCGATGTGTTCTCGCTGATGCCCAGCATCTCCGCGATCTCCTTGTGGGCGTAGCCCTCGATCGCGAACAGGTTGAACACCGTTCGGTAGCCCGTGGGGAGGGCCTGGATCAGGGCCAGGATCTCCTCGGTGGTCATGCCGCTCAGCACATGCTCGTCCTCGGCGTGCAGGTGCTCCGCATCGCTCAGGTCCACGCTGTGGTCGTAGGGCTTGTTGCGGCGGATGTGGTCCAGGGCGGTGTTCACCATGGTCCTGGCGATCCAGCCGCCCAGCGGGCCATCCCCGCGGAAGCGGTCCATCTTCTGGAACACCTTCACGAAGCCGTCCTGCAGGATGTCCTGGGCCTGTTCACGCCCGTTCGCATAGCGCATGCAGATGCTCATCATCTTCCGCGAGTACGCCTTGTACAGCGCCTTTTGCGCGATCGGGTCCCCCTTCAGGCACCCGGCGACCAACTGCTCGTCCGTCATGGCGTACGGGGTGATGATGCGATCCATGGCCGAAAGGTTGCCCGGAACCCCGTGAAATTACGGCGGTTCCGCAGGGCCTGGGGGGTGGGCACCCCGCCAATGGCTACCTTTGCCCGCTTTTACAGGGCTTAATCCTTGAGCCTCAGGCATTCCGCGACCGCCATGGACAACATCCGCAACTTCTGCATCATCGCCCACATCGACCACGGTAAGAGCACCCTGGCCGACCGTCTGCTGCAGATGACCAACACCATCGCCGACCGCGACATGCAAAACCAGGCATTGGACGACATGGACCTGGAGCGCGAGCGGGGGATCACCATCAAGAGCAAGGCGATCCAGATGGACTACACGTACCAGGGCAAGCCTTACAAGCTGAACCTGATCGACACCCCGGGACACGTCGACTTCAGCTACGAGGTGAGCCGCAGCATCGCCGCCTGCGAGGGCGCCCTGCTCATCGTGGACGCCACCCAGGGCATCCAGGCGCAGACCATCAGCAACCTGTACCTCGCCCTGGAGCATGACCTGGAGATCATCCCCATCCTCAACAAGATGGACCTCCCCTCGGCCAACCCCGAGGAGGTGAAGGACCAGATCGTGGACCTGCTGGGCTGCCGCCGCGAGGAGATCATGGCCGCCAGCGGCAAGACCGGCCTGGGCGTGGACAAGGTGCTGGAGGCCATCGTGGAGCGCATCCCCGCGCCCAAGGGCGACCCCAACGCGCCTCTGCAAGCGCTGATCTTCGACAGCGTCTTCAACAGCTTCCGCGGGATCATCGCCTACTTCCGCATCATGAACGGTTCGCTCCGCAAGGGCGACAAGGTGAAGTTCTTCAACACCGGGGTGGAGTACAACGCCGACGAGGTGGGCGTGCTGAAGATGGACCTGCGCCCCAAGGACCAGCTGAGCGCGGGCGACGTGGGCTACATCATCAGCGGCATCAAGACCGCCAGCGAGGTGAAGGTGGGCGACACCATCACCCAGGTCGATCGGCCCTGCGCCGAGGCCATCAAGGGTTTCGAGGACGTGAAGCCCATGGTGTGGGCCGGCATCTTCCCGGTGGACACTGACGAGTACGAGGAGCTGCGCGACGCCATGGAGAAGCTCAAGCTCAACGATGCGAGCCTCACCTGGACCCCTGAGAGCAGCGCCGCGCTGGGCTTCGGCTTCCGCTGCGGCTTCCTGGGCCTGCTGCACATGGAGATCATCCAGGAACGCCTGGAGCGCGAGTTCAACATGACGGTGATCACCACCGTGCCCAACGTGGGCTACACCGTGACCAAGACCAATGGCGACGTGGTGGATGTGCACAACCCCAGCGAGCTGCCGGAGATCATGCACATCGAGCGCATCGAAGAGCCGTACATCAAGGCGCAGATCATCACCAAGGCCGAGTACACCGGGGCCATCATGACGCTGTGCATCGAGAAGCGCGGCATCCTCATCGGACAGAACTACCTCACCACCGACCGCGTGGAGCTCAGCTTCGAACTGCCCCTGGGCGAGGTGGTGTTCGACTTCTTCGACAAGCTTAAGTCCATCAGCCGCGGCTACGCGAGCTTCGACTACCACCCCATCGGCTTCAAGGAGAGCGACCTCATCAAGCTCGACATCCTGCTGAACGGTGACAAGGTCGACGCGCTCAGCGCCCTCATCCACCGCGACCACGCGCACGAGCTGGGCAAGAAGATGTGCAGCAAGCTGAAGGAGCTGCTGCCGCGCCAGCAGTTCGACATCCCCATCCAGGCCGCCATCGGTGCCAAGATCGTGGCCCGCGAAACGGTGAAGGCCCTGCGCAAGGACGTGACCGCCAAGTGCTACGGCGGCGACATCAGCCGCAAGCGCAAGCTGCTGGAGAAGCAGAAGGAGGGGAAGAAGCGCATGCGTCAGGTGGGCAGCGTGGAGATCCCGCAGCAGGCCTTCCTGGCGGTGTTGAAGTTGGACTAGGGAACTCGCCTTCGCTGAAGCTACGGCGAGCAAGGGAAGCGCATGCGTCAGGTGGGCAGCGTGGAGATCCCGCAGCAGGCCTTCCTGGCGGTGTTGAAGTTGGACTAGGGCAGCTGTTCAGCCCGGGTGGCCGTGGGCAACGCGCCGCCGATGTTCACCAGCACGGGGTCGCGGTCGTTCTGCGGTCCGGTGTACTTCACCACGCCGTCGAGGTTCACATCCTCCTGCCTGTAGCCGCTGTTGAAGGCCGTGGGCACCGAGCCGCCGATGGCCACAAGCACGGGGTCGCGGTCGTTGTTGGTGCCGGTGTACCGCAGTGTGCCATCGCGCAGCGCGTTGCCCGCCCACAGCACTTGCTTGCCGCTCATGGTCTTCGTGGCCCCGGAGCCGTAGGTGGTGGTGCTGTTCGTGGTGAGGTCGACGGTCACCGGCGAGGCCGTGAGCGCCACACCGGCCGCCGTCATCACGTCCAGGTGGTTCCGGTGGCGCAGCACCACGTGGTAGGTGCCGGCGGGCATGGCGAAGTTCACCGGCGAGGAGCCATCGGTGGCCACCACATCACCGTCGCGCTGGAGCAGGGCGCAGCGCGTGGCGAAGGGCACTGTCGGGGCGAGCGGCGAGCGCAGCTCCACCTGCACCCAGTCAACGATGGCGTCGTTGCCCGCAACGGAGAGCACACCGGGCGCCACGATCTCACCGCCGCCGCCGTTCACCCCGGGGAGGCCGAGGCCGGTGTACGGTTCGGCGGCCGGGATCAGCCCCTTGGTGCGCAGGCTGTCGTGCATGAGCGTGGTGGCCGCGTTGAACGGTCCTTCCAGGAAGGCGCGCACCTGGAGTTTCACTCCCGCCAGTGGCACGTTCAGGTCGGCGGTGATGGGCAGGTGGTCGCTTGCCGCGGTCGCATCCCCGCTCTGCAGCCCCAGTGCGGCCAGCGTGGCCGGGGGCATCACCGCCGTGCGAAGGGTGAAGGACTTCGCGAGCGGCGCCACGGCGTCCGTGTACAGCAGGTGGTCGAGCAGCCCGCTGGGGTAGGCGCTGGCCGTGTTGCGCCAGGTGTACGCCATATGCGCATCGGTCTGGCGGCAGCCCGCGCGGGCCAGGCCCGAACCGTCCCAGTCCATGGCCCCGTCGGGACCGTACGTGACGTTGTCCTGGATGTCGCCGGCGATCAAGGTGGTGAGCTGCTGCGCCCATCCCACGGTGTTCAGGTCGCCGGCGTACACCATGGGCGTGCCGGCGGGCACCGTCACCACGCCCCCGGGGCTCTTCGCGTCCTGCACGAACTGCACATAGGCGTCGCACTGGGCCTGGCGCGTGGCATCGGCGGTGCAGCAGTTGAGGTGCGCGGCGGTGAAGAGCAGGTCGGTGGCGTAGGTGGCGGGCAGGTCGATGAGCGCGGGGAACTGGCGTGAGAGACCGGGCCACGACTGCAGGATGGGCCAGCGCGAGGCGATCACCATGTCGAAGTCGTCCTTCACCACGTACCATCCCGCCCCGCCGATCGGCAGCCAGCTGTCCAACCGGGTCTTCACCTGCGCCGCCGTGCTGGTCACGCACTCGCTGAACCCGATCACGTCGGGGGCGAGGGCCGTGAGCAGCCGCTGGAACGGGCCCTGCAGCGCGCTGTTCGTGATGCCGTCGCCCAGCACGTTCCAGGCGGTGATGCGCACATGCTGCGGTTGCAGGCGCGCCACGTCGATCGGGTCCGGCGCGGGCGCGAAGGTGTTGTCGAAGGTGTAGCTGAAGGTGGTGCCGCTGTTGGGCATGGCATCCCCGCCGTCCGTCTCGCGGAAGAGGATGCGGCAGGTGCCGCCATTGAACAGGTCGTTCACGCCGTCGGGCTTCGCCGTGCGCGCGATCGCGATCTCGAAGCCGGTGGCCGTCACCGTGGGCAATGGCACCAGGTCGAGCGTGCTCCACGACACGTTCGAGCTGGCGCCGAAGTACTCCGTCACCGTGCGGGTGTCGAAGCGCACCTGCACCTCGGCCCCGTACCCGGTCTGCACGGCCGTCCCCGTGGAGGGGTTGTTGTCGCCATCGATGTAAAGGCGGATCGTCTGGGGCACCAGGTCGTCCAGCAGGTCGATCTCGCTGCCCACGGTGAGCCGGATGTACAGGTGCTTGTCATCATTGGTGACCTGCATGGACAACAGGTCGATGCCCGTGGTGGGGGCGTTGTTGTCCGTGAACGTGGCCAGCCCCGGCGTCCAGTCTGCGAACCCCCCATCGATCACGATGGGGGCGCCCTGTGCGGAAAGCAGGCTGGGCAGAAGGATCAGGGAGAGCGGAAGGAGCGTGCGGGGATGGAGCGGCATGATGGGGGATGTTCCGGTCCCGGTCGAAGCAAAGGTCACGCTATTCCGCAGTCGCGGCCTCCAAACGGGTTGGGCGGT
The DNA here is from genome assembly GCA_044344815.1 of Flavobacteriales bacterium. Taxonomy (GTDB): domain Bacteria; phylum Bacteroidota; class Bacteroidia; order Flavobacteriales_F; family PHOS-HE28; genus PHOS-HE28. The sequence continues at coordinate 8,790 of JBIJCH010000001.1, forward strand.
ACACCGTGTCGGGTGTGCGCAACGGGTGCACCACGAGCAGTTCGATGAACGGCCTGTCGGTGACCACCACGCGGCCCTGCCCAACGGTGTTGCGCGCCCGCCAAGGCGTGGAGCGGATGGCCTTGATGTCCCTGCCCGTGCGGTAGAACACGGTGGCATCGGCCGCATGATCGGGATGCACCTGCACGCGGTAAGGCCGCTCGGGCACCACCTTCACCGGACCGATGCGCTCGAAGGCCGTCCAAGGTGCGAGGTTGGCCCCCGGAAGCCCCAGGCGAAGCAGCATCCGGGCGGTATCGGGCATGGCCGTTCCAGGGGCTGTGATCCGGATGCGCAGGTCCTTCATGCGGGTGCGGGGAACGCGGATGCTGATACGGTCCACCGCGGCCTTCATCGGCTGGGCGGAAAGGCGCCGGAAGCGGCGTTGGAGGGTGTCGCGGGTCGCGACCTCGACCTCCAGCGGCCATGGCAGCGTGTCGCGGGCGATCTCCAGCAGCTCCACCGGCAGGGCGCTCGGCAGGGTGTGATGCACGGTCCACTGGCTCTTCGCCGCCGTGGACGCACGCCCCTTGCCGCCCGCTCGTCCTGGTGGCCCGGTGGTCCAGTGCGCGGTGCGTCGTTTCTCCGGGTCGGCGGCGCGCACATCGGGTCGCAGGGAGGCGCTGTCCTGGGCCACCAGGCGTGCGGACGCCTGCCAGCCACGGCGGCGCATGTAGGAGCGCTTCTCGTTGTTGGGCCGGTCGGTCGCGTACACGGTCCACAGCCGCATCTGGTCGCGCAGGAGCGGGTCGCCCGTGAGCTCCACCAAGTGCTGGAGCTGAACGATCTGGTATTGCAGGTAGCCGGCCGTGAGCCCCCCGCCGGAGCGGTCGTACGCGCTCCACTCGGTGCGGTCGTAATGGTCCCAGCAGCGCCGGAGCGAGGCGAAGCAGCTGTCGCGCACAGCGCATGCAAGGCTGTCATCGGGGAAGCGCCGCCCGTACTCGATCAGGCCCACCAGCGCGTTCAGGAAGCCGTTGAGCACGTGGCGGTGCTCGGCGCTGTGCGGGTATTCCTCGATCCAGGTCATGCCCTCCATGGTGGTGGACCGGCAGCCGCCCTGCTCCTCGGGCAGCACCATGAACCAGGCGATGCGCCGCATCAATGGGGCCAGTGAGGTGTCGCCCGTGAGGTGCTCATGGCGCAGCAGCAGGCTCAGCGCCACCCCCTGTGCCATGCCGCTGTACCAGGGCGCCTTGTGCCGGCCGAAGTCCCAGTCGTACGGGATGGCCGTCCCTTGGCCGTCCGCCCGGCGGTCGGTGCGGGCGGTGTCCGTGAAGTACCGCACCTGGTCGCGCATCAGGTGGAACCAGGCACTGTCACCAGTGTCCAAGAAGCGCTCATAGGCCAGGATGCCGCCGGTGGCCACGGTCACCGGATGGTACCGGCCCTCGTGCAGGATGTACCCCTCGGGGCTCAGTGACCGTTCGGAGGCCCTCAACCAGCCCTCTGCGGCGAAGTGCTCGGTGAAGGAGGTGTACCGCTGCGGGGCTTGGGCACGCAGGTGACCCGCAAGGGCTGGTGCGAGCAGCAGGCATAGGAGGTGGGCGCGGACCATCGTTCGGTGGACGGGCCGGAAAGTTGGGGGCGTTGACCGTATCCCGGGGACCGGCCTGTAACTTTCGTTCAACCTCCCCGTCCCACGCATAGAGGTCCCCCTTCCTCTGATGACGGTCAGCGAATACAACACCGCCGTGGACGTGCATGCCGATGGCATCTACCGCTTCGCGCTGAAGCATCTGCGCGACGAGGATGTGGCCAAGGACGTTGTGCAGGAGAGCTTCGCCCGCCTGTGGATGAAGGTGGAGGAGGTGGACGCATCCAAGGTGAAGAGCTACCTGTTCACCACCGCGCACCACATCATGGTGGACGAGGTGCGCAAGGGCGGACGCAGCACCCGCATGGAGGAGCACCACGAGGACCTGCAGTACACCTCGCAAGGCGGACAGCCGGACCTGAAGGAGATCCTGGACGCGGCGCTGGCCACGCTGCCCGACGTGCAGCGGAGCGTGGTGCTGTTGCGCGACCTGGAGGGGTACACGTACGAGGAGATCGCCGAGCTCACGGGCCTGAACCTGACGCAGGTGAAGGTGTACATCTACCGCGGGCGAACGGCCTTGAAGGAGTACATCGGAAAATTGGACGTGGTGGTATGAACATCGATCGCGACAACTACGAGGCCTGGCTGCTGGACCGCCTGGAAGGGCGGCTCACTGCGGACCAGGAGCGCGCGCTCGATGCGTTCCTCACGGCCAACCCCGACCTGCGGGAACAGGCCGATCCGATGGACCTGCCCCGGATCGACGCGGAGCCCATGCGCTTCAGCGGTGCCGATGACCTCAAGCGCGCCATTCCCCCGGTGGGCCTGGTGAACGCGGCCACCGTGCAGGACCACCTGATCGCCCGTGGCGAGGGTGACCTGGACCCGCAACAGCGCAAAGCACTGGAGCGGTTCCTCTATGAGCATCCGGAGCATGAGCGCACCGCGCGTCTGCTGGATGCGAGCAAGGTGGGCCGGGACGAGGTGGCCATGCCCGGCCGGGAGCTCCTGCAGAAGCACTTCCCTCCGCTTGGCGCGCCCGATCGCGCCCGCATCACCGACTTCCTCATCGCCGCGCACGAGGGCGACCTCGACGCTGCGCGCACCTCGCAGTTGCTTACGCTCGTGGCCTCCGATGCCGGCCTGCAACATGAGGAGCGCCTGCTGAAGGCATCGCGCGTGCAGCCCGTCGCGGTGGCCTTCCCCAGCAAGGAGCGGCTGAAGAAGCGTGAGGCCCGGGTGGTGCCGCTGTGGTCCATCGGCGGTGGGGCGGTGCGCTGGGCCGCCGCCGCCAGCGTGCTGCTGCTGCTGGGCCTGGCCTGGTGGACGCTGCGTGAGGCGCCGCAGGCCGGTGGGGAAGTGGCCGGGAACGAGGTGCCCGCACCAGCGCCCGCACCCCCGGTCAACGGGCGTGAGGCCACCGCCCCGGGTGAGCCAGCCGTGCCGGTGAACGGTACGCAGGACAGGAACGTGCCTGCCTTACCCGCCACTGCGCCGGCCAAGAGGACGTCCCCGGAACGGGCGGGCGGTGCACGCACCATGCCTGCCCCGCAGGAGGTTCCGGTGGAGGAGCCGGCCCTTGCCCAGGTGCCTGTGCCTGCACCGGACCAGGCGCCGAAGCAGACGCTTCCGGTACCCGTACCCGATGCGGAGCCCATCCTCGTCGCCGAAGTGCCACTGGAGCGGACGGCCCGCGCGCAGGCCGCACCCAAGGCGCTCACCGTGGGCGAGCTGTTCGCCTCCAACGTGCGCGAGCGTGTGCTCGAGCAGCCCGCCGATGAGCGTCCGCTGGACCGCTCGGACGCGGTGGCCCTTGCGGACAAGGGTCTCAAAGGCATCACCGGCGGTGCAGGCGGCGTACAGGTGCAGCGCACGTCGAAGCGCGACCGCTTCAAGGTGCGGCTGGGCGAAGGGCTCGCCTTCAGCGGCAGCATCGGGCGCTGAGACCGCATCCCCGCATCCGTACAAGGCAGTGTCGGCATGGGTCGTCAGGCCGGCCGCTCATCCCGCTACGGCGACCGCTCATCCTGATCGGCCCTTCAGCCTGTAACTGCGGCTCCCCCGGCCTCGTCCCATGCCTACAGACCAACACCACATCGCCATGAAACGCATGATCGCCCGCACCGCCCTGGCACTCGCAACCGTCGTCCTCACCATGGGGAGCGCCCAGGCCGCAGAGCCCTTCAAGTTCCACGCGCCCACCAAGAGCACCTTGGAGCGCGCGCTCGAACGCCAGCTGAACAAGCACCTGTCCTACCCGGTGCTCGCCAAGGAGAACATGACCGGCGAGGTCATCGTGAGCTTCGTGGTGAACGCCGCCGGCCGCATCGAGGTGCTGAGCGCCAGCGGCACCAATGATGCCCTTCGGACCTATGTGCTGGCCAAGCTGGGCCAGGTTGACATCGGCAGCAACCCGCAAGGGCTGTGGAAGACCTCGCACATGCGCTTCGTGTTCCGTCCGGAGGCTTGAGCCTTCGTGACCGGTCATGCAGGAGAGCCCCGGGGGACCGGGGCTCGCTGCGTTCATGGGGAGCGAGAACAGTTCCCGTCACAACGCCGACCGTTCATCACGCACAGCGTAACAGGCGGCCATGGTGGTCCGTCTGAAGGGTGCGACACATCGCCATCCATCATGGACCGCAAGATCATCCGCAGTTCCACGGCCCTGGCGCTCACCATGGGCATGGCCCAGGCCTCCTTCCATGGTCGTTCGGACGCACCCGGGTCCACCCGTGACCGTGCACTTCAACGGCAGCTGAACCGCCACCTGGTGTATCCGGTGATGGCCGCGCAGGACCTGACCGGCGAGGTGACCGTGAGCTTTGCCGTGCGGGCCGACGGCCGCCTGGAGGTGATCGAGGCCACGGGCACCAACGCCGCCCTGCGTGCCTGTGTGCTTCAACGGCCGGTGCGCGTGGACATCGGGGAGAACACTGATGGGGTGTGGCGCACCTCGCGCATCCGCTTCGTTCTCCGGCCCGAGGCCTGAATGTCCGGCCAGGACGCCGTCGGCCCGTTCCCGCATGCGGGGGCGGGCCGGCGGTCATTTTCGGGGGTGCTGTAACTAACCGGTGGGACGCCCGTCCTACGGTTGAACGCACGACGATCACCATGAAGCCCATCACCCTTCTCCTTGCACTGGCAGTGGTTCAAGCCAGCGCCCAAACGGACACCGTGCGCGCCGATCCCGTTCCACAGGCACGTCAACAGAGCGTATGGATCGGTATGGCCCCCGGCAAGGGCGCCGGCGTGCACATCGACGACGGGGATGACGTGCCGGACCAGGACACGATCAGGATCGAGCTCAAGCGCAAGATCCTCACCATCCTGGTGACACCGAAGGACTCGATGCTGGTGGGCGACACGCTGCAGGAGCACATCGACGACCTGGCCCTTGAACGGCGCAACACGTTCACCTACTGGGCGGGCCTTGATATCGGCCTCAACAACTGGGTGGGACCCGACGGCAGCGGTGACCTTGACGCTGATGCGGAGTTCATGCAGCTCGATGCGGCCCGCTCGCGCTTCTTCGCCATCAACTTCATGGAGCAGAAGGTCGAGTTCGGCAGCCACCGGGCGGGCCTGCTCACCGGCCTTGGCCTGGAGTGGACGAGCTACCACCTGATGAACAACGTGCACCTGGCCTACGACAACGACTCGGTCTACGGGGTGGAGGTGGACGAGCCGCAATACAGCAAGAACAAGCTGCGCCAGACCGGCATCCGGGTGCCGCTGCTCTTCGAGTTCAACACCAAGCGGGCGCCGCTGCCCACCACCGCCGCGGAGGTGCGCGCCCTGGAGGCTGCGGGCGGCTACAGCCGCAAGGGGAACTTCCACATCGCCGTGGGCGTGGTGGGCACCTGGTACTTCGAGACCATGTACAAGCAGAAGTACACGCAGTACGGCGACCGGCAGAAGGACCGCTCGAACGGGGACTACCACCTGCTGCCTTACCGGGCCGCGGCCACCGTGCGCCTGGGCTGGGGCGGGTTGAACTTCTTCGGCGAATACGCCCTCACCGAACTGTTCGCCAACGGCAAGGGCCCGTCGCTCACGCCGTTCAACGTCGGACTTACGCTCGTCGGGTTCAACTGAGCGGAAGGCGGGCACTCCCGCGCAACAAGGGACCTGCTCGGCCGCCCGATGGGAAGGGGCCGTCACCGGCGAGGTCCGGTGGCGGCCCTGTGCGTTCCGGGTCGATGATCCGGCCTATTTTCGCGGTCGTCAAAGCGAACGCACCCATGGGCCGCATCTTCGAGAAACGCAAGCACAAGATCTTCGCCCGCAACGCGAAGCTCAGCAAGCTCTTCACCCGCATCGGCAAGGAGATCGCCATGGCCGTGAAGGCCGGCGGCCCAAGCCCGGAGGCCAACACGCGCCTCCGCATGGCGATCCAGAACGCCCGCGGCGTGAACATGCCGAAGGACAACATCGAGCGCGCCATCAAGAAGGCCGCCGGCGGGGGCGAGGCCGACTACCAGGAGGTGACCTACGAGGGCTACGCCACCGGCGGTGTGGCCGTGTTCGTGGACGCGAGCACCAACAACGTGAACCGCACCGTGGGCAACGTGCGCAGCTACTTCAGCAAGTGCGAGAGCAACCTGGGCACCAACGGTTCGCTGGCCCACATCTTCGAGCGCAAGGGCGAGTTCGTGATCGAGAACGCCGCGCTCAAGGGTCGCGATGCCGATGAGTTCGAGATGGAGCTGATCGATGCCGGCGCCGATGATGTGGTGCGCGACGAGGAGGGCTTCACCGTCTATGTGCCCTTCCAGGGCTTCGGGGCCATGGCCCAGAAGCTCGAGCAGCTCGGGGTGGAGGCAAGGAGCGGCGAACTGAAGCGCTTCCCCCTGGTCACCGTGCCGGCCGACATCACCACGGCCCGCAACGTGATGCGCCTTGTGGACATGCTGGAGGAGGACGATGATGTGAACGCGGTGTACCACAACATGGACCTCACCGAGGAGGTGGAGGCGGAACTGTCCAAGGGTTGAGGCCGCTCAGGCGGGCTTGAAGCGGATGTGGTAGGTGGTGCCCTTGGCGCCGGAATCCACCGTGACGAATCCGTTCAACTGCTCCACCAGGCCTTCGATGAGGCTGGTGCCCAGTGTGGCATCGTCCCCTCCCTGGCGCAACAGGTCCATGCCCACGCCGTCGTCCGCATAGAGCAGGTCAAGCTCCCCATCGGCCACGCGCCTGATGGTGAGCTCGATGCGGCCCTCGTGCCGCCCCTGGAAGGCGTGCTTGAAGGAATTGGTGATGAGCTCGTTGAGGATGAGCCCCAGGGGCACCATGGTGTTCAGGTCGAGCTGGAGCCCTGGCTCGATGTGCGTCTGATAGCGGATGGGGTCGCGCACGTTGAGCAGGCCCACCAGTTCGGCGAAGAGCTCCTGGAGGTATTGCGACACATTGAGCTGTGCGAGGTCATCGCCCTTGTACAGCCTCTCGTGGATCAGCGCCATGGAGGTCACGCGGCTCTGGGTCTGGTCGAAGGCCTGGCGCAGCTGCCTGTCCTCGATGGCGCTGCCCTGCAGGCGCAGCAGGCTGGCGATCACCTGCAGGTTGTTCTTCACCCGGTGGTGGATCTCCTGGATGAGCACGCGGATGCGGGCGTTGGCCTGTTCGAGCTTGTCCTTTTCGGCCTGGAGAGCGCGGTTCTGCTCGAGGTCGCGGGCACGGGCGGCCTTGAGGTTCTGCTGCATGCGGGCCAGGGAATGGCCCAGCACGTCCACCTCCCCGCGCACGGACACGGGTGTGTCGTAGTTGCCTTTGCCGATGGCGTCCGCGCTGGCCGCCAGCCCGCGAATGTTGTCGATCATGCGGTTGAACGACAGGGCCATCTGGCCCACCTCGTCCTGGCTGTTCACCGGCACATGGGCCCGCACATCGCCCTGGGCAAGGGCCGAGGCCGCCGTGGTGACCTCGTTCACCGTGTTGCGCACGCCCCGCATGATCACGTAGGTCATCAGGCCCACGGCGCCCACCACACCGATCAGGGCGGCGAGCACGATCAGCAGCCGCACCTCCGCATCGCGCTGGTTCGCCGTGGTGCTCGCGATGATGCGCTCGATGGAATAGGTCTCCACGCTGCCCAGCCGTGCGATGGCCTTCCCGCCGAGCGACCACCATTGGGCGGGAGGGGTGTGAAGGTCGCCGATGGACCGCTGCTCGAGGGCCGAACCGATGATCGTGCGCAGGTAGTTCACCTCCGGCCCCTGGAACGAGGCACGGAAGGCGGTGAGCACGTCGGAAGGCGCATCCCGCGCGAACAACAGTGTGCTCGTCTCGTACTGTGCGATCTGCTCGGTGAGCATCCCGAACGGACCGCGTCCGGCCAGGCTGTCGAGCGCCATGCGCACCACCTGCATGCGGATGTTCGTGAGGGCCTCCTTGGCCGAGAGCAGACTGAGGTGGGAGTACATCCGGTCCTTCGTCTCCGGGTCGAGCGCCAGCTTGCCCACGCGGCTGAGGTCGGCGAGCATACCAGTGCGCATCGCCCGGTAGGCCTGTTCGGCGTCCTCCGGAGCGATCCGGCGTCCGGCCACGCGTTCCCGCACCAGGCCGATCCCCTGCACCGCGTTCAGGGGACGCACCTCCCGGTCCATCATCAGCTCTTGGTCGTTGAGCGCGCGCAGGGCCGCATCGGTGCGGGCCTTCTGTGCCTCCAGCCGCACCGGGTTCATGTCCAATCCAAGCAGGTAGGCGAGCGCATGCCCCGATTCCTGCTGCAGCTCGCTCAACGCCGTGCTGAGCAGGCTGATGTTGCGGGATTGGACGTTGATGTAATTGAGCACATTGCGCCGCTTGATGCTGGAGTCGACCTGCTTGCCGATGAGCAGCACCAGGCCCACCACGGGGATGCCGATGGTGATGAGGAACTTGGTGCGGACCGGCAGGTCGGCGAAGCGCCAGGACATGATGGGCCAAGGTAGGAAAGCCGCAGGCCTCGCTAAGCCGCAGGGACGCGCAGGCTACATTTGGCCTCCCACGCAGAACGGAGCATGGACAACAAGCAACGGACCGAGGAGCTTGGACGGCGGGTGCAGCAGGCACTTGAGGGCGGTGGCGCCGATCGCATCGCCGCACAGCACAAGAAGGGCAAGCTCACCGCCCGTGAACGCATCGACCTCCTGCTCGATGAGGGCAGCTTCCAGGAGATCGGCCAGCTCGTGACGCATCGCAGCAGCAACTTCGGCCTCGACCGGCAGGTGTTCCTGGGCGATGGCGTGGTCACCGGTTACGGCACGATCGACGGCCGTTCGGTGTACGTCTTCAGTCAGGATTTCACCGTGCTGGGCGGCTCGCTCGCGGAGGCCCACGCGGAGAAGATCTGCCGCATCATGGACCTGGCCATGCAGAACGGCGCCCCGGTGATCGGCCTCAACGACAGCGGCGGGGCCCGCATCCAGGAGGGCGTGGTGAGCCTGGGCGGTTATGCGGACATCTTCTACCGGAACGTGCGCAGCAGCGGTGTCGTTCCGCAGATCAGCGCGATCATGGGGCCCTGCGCCGGCGGCGCCGTTTACAGTCCGGCGCTCACGGACTTCGTGCTCATGGTGGAGAACACCAGCTACATGTTCGTCACCGGTCCGAACGTGGTGAAGACCGTGACCCATGAGGAGGTTACGGCCGAGGAGCTTGGTGGCGCCTCCACCCACGCGAGCAAAAGCGGCGTGGCGCATTTCACCGCACCCAACGAGCTGGAGGCCATCCGCCACCTGCGCAAGCTGGTCTCCTATGTGCCCAGCAACTGCGAAGAGGAACCTCCGGCGCTGCCTTACACCCCGGGGGATGAGCACCGTCCCGAGCTGGACACCATCGTGCCGGACAACCCCAACCAGCCCTACGACATCAGGCAGGTGATGAACGCGGTGATCGATCCGGGCAGCAGCATGGAGGTGCATGCGGACTACGCGCGGAACATGGTGATCGGCTTCGCCCGCATCGAGGGCCACACAGTGGGTTGCGTGGCCAACCAGCCGGCGGTGCTGGCCGGGGTGCTCGACATCGACGCCAGCACCAAGGCGGCGCGGTTCGTGCGTTTCTGCGATGCGTTCAACATCCCCCTGGTCGTCTTCGTGGACGTGCCCGGCTTCCTGCCGGGGACCGACCAGGAGTGGCGCGGGATCATCGACCACGGCGCCAAGCTGCTCTACGCGTTCAGCGAGGCCACCGTGCCGCGCATCACGGTGATCACCCGCAAAGCCTACGGTGGCGCGTACGACGTGATGAACAGCAAGCACATCGGCTGCGACATGAACTTCGCCTGGCCCACGGCCGAGATCGCGGTGATGGGGGCCAAGGGTGCCGCCGAGATCATCTTCAAGAACGAGATCGCGAAGGCGGCCGATCCGCAGGCGAGGTGGCAGGAGAAGGAGGCCGAGTACAAGGAGCAGTTCGCCAACCCATACGAGGCCGCAGCACGCGGCTATGTCGACGAGGTGATCCGCCCGGGCGAAACACGCATCAAGGTGATCCACGCGCTGCGGATGCTGCGCAACAAGGTGGAGAAGCTGCCGCGCAAGAAGCACGGCAACATCCCGTTGTGAGCGGCAGCGCCGGTCCGGGCCTGCCTTTCATGCGGTGCCACGCCGTCCGGGTGCCTGCCCGGAAGTGGGTGATGAAAGGCCCCGGCGGTGGCGGCCTCCGGTGTGGTCCCAGGCCAGGCCGGTGAACGTTCCGCCCTCGTGGGGTGTTCCTCCCCGTGGGAACCCTAATTTCGTGTCCCAACCATAATCCCATGTTCACCCGCCTTGCCCTTCTCGCAGCGACCGCCGCCATCGGCATCGCCGCCCATGATGAACTGCCCGACCTCCGTGTGGGCGACCCGCTGCCCAAGTCCGATGTGCGCATGATGGACGTGACCGGCAAGGAGATGAGCCTGAAGGATGTGGCCAAGAAGAACGGCGTGCTCGTGATCTTCAGCTGCAACGCCTGCCCCTTCGTGGTGGGCAGCGATGGCAGTGAGGGCTGGGAGGGCCGCTACCCCGGGCTGGGCGAGCTCTGCCGCAAGAACAACATCGGGTTCGTGCTGGTGAACAGCAACGAGGCCAAGCGCGAGGCGGGCGATGGCCTGGCCGACATGCAGAAGCACTACAAGGAGAAGGGTTACAACAACTACTACGTGCTCGACAAGGACCACGTGGTCGCCGATGGGTTCGGGGCGCGCACCACGCCGCACGTGTTCCTCTTCAACGGCGATCTGCGCCTGGCCTACAAGGGCGCCATCGACGACAATGTGGACAATGCCAAGGAGGTGAAGGCCGCCTACCTGCGTGATGCGATCGCCGCGATGGTCGAAGGCCGCGAGATCGCCACGCCGGTGACCCGCAACCTGGGCTGCAGCATCAAGCGCATGCCCCACAAGCACTAGGGCCGCTCCGCAGCGCGCCTCAAGGCCGCATGGCGCACGCCGTGCGGCCTTGTTCATTTGTTGGAAACTTCGGGCCGTGCACAGCACCGGTGCTGTTTCCTTTGCGGAAACGCGAGGCAGCATGAACGTCCTGTTGGTCGGGAGCGGGGGCCGCGAGCACGCGCTCGCCTGGAAGATCGCCCAAAGCTCATTGCTTGATGAGCTGTACATCACCCCCGGCAATCCCGGGATGCTGCGCCATGGCCGCGCTGTTCAGCTGGACCTGAAGGACCACCGGGCGCTGCGCGCGTTCCTGCTGGAGAAGCGCATCCGCATCGTGGTGGTGGGTCCCGAGGGTCCGCTGGTGGAGGGGCTCCATGACCGCATCGCCGACGATCCCGAGCTACGGGGCAAGGTCACCGTCATCGGCCCGCGCCGGCAGGGGGCCATGCTCGAGGGCAGCAAGGACTTCGCCAAGGAGTTCATGCTGCGGCACAACATCCCCACCGCCGCGTTCCGGTCCTTCACCAAGGACCAGTTGAAGGAGGCGGTGGATCATCTCGACCGCATGACGCCGCCTTACGTCATCAAGGCGGACGGCCTCGCGGCCGGCAAGGGCGTGGTGATCACCTCGGACCGCAAGGAGGCCTCGGCCATCCTGAAGGACATGCTTTCATCCGGCCGCTTCGGCAAGGCCGGCGAGCGCGTGCTGCTTGAACAGCACCTGAGCGGGGTGGAGGTCTCGTCCTTCCTGATCACCGATGGGGAGTCGTTCAAGATGCTGCCCTCGGCCAAGGATTACAAGCGCATCGGCGAGGGTGACACCGGCCCGAACACAGGCGGCATGGGTGCCGTGTCGCCCGTGCCGTTCGCGGACAAGGAGTTCATGCAGAAGGTGCACGACCGCGTGGCGGCCCCAACGATCCGCGGCCTGCGCGAGGAGGGGATCCCCTACCAGGGCTTCCTGTTCATGGGCCTGATGAACGTGGGCGGTGAGCCCTACGTGATCGAGTACAATGTGCGCCTGGGCGATCCGGAGACGCAGGCCGTACTGCCGCGGTTGCGCAGCGACCTGCTTGACCTGTTCGAGGGCATCGCCTCGGGCACGCTCAGCGAGCGCCATGTGGACGTGGACGACCGCACGGCCGCCACCGTGGTGCTCGCCGCCGAAGGCTACCCCGGTGAGCCGCGCAAGGGGGATCCCATCGGTGGTCTCGAGCTCGTCCGCGAGGCGCTGGTGTTCCACGCGGGGACGGTCCAACAGGGCGATGGCGTGGTCACCAACGGTGGCCGTGTGCTGGTGCTCACCGCCTTCGGCAAGGATGTGGAGCAGGCGATCGCGAACGTGTACCGGTCGGTACCGCTGGTGGATTTCGCAGGCAAATACTTCCGCAGGGACATCGGGCGCGACCTGGTGCGCACCCCGCAGCAGGCCTGAGACCCGCTACCCGAAGGATCAGAGATGACCGCCCTTCTGCTTGGCCGCGCGGTTGTATCGGCCCTGGAGCATGAGCCAGTAGACCGCACCGAAGGCCAGCACAAGGCTGAAGATCACCACCGGTGCCCAGCCGAACGGCGTGAGCACCCAATCGAACAGCTTCTGCATGAAGTGTCCGATACCGTACCAGAACTTGGTCATCGCTTGGTTGGCTTGAGGCCGGGCAAAGATAGACGCATCCACCGACCGTCGATGACCCGATCCTGAACCATGTTGGTGCGCCTGTTCCGACAGAACCAGCCGGCCGTGCTGCTGCTGCTGCCGCTGCTGGTGCTTCTGCTGTGGCCGGGCACCGCGCTCGACCATCCCGCCGGTGCCGTGCGGATGCGCGATGGCATGCCGCTATACGGGCTGCTTCAGGGCCTGTGGTCGATGCCGATGGCCTTGCAGGGCCTGGTGGGCGGGCTGCTCGTGCTGGCCACGGCCTTGCTGGTGGACCGGGTGGCGGGTGGCGCCGAGCTGTACGACAGGCCGAACCACCTGCCCGCCCTGCTGTTGGTGCTCCTGCTGGCCGTGGGGCCTGGCGCCCTTTGGCCCGACCCCGCCCTGCTGGGCATGCCCTGGGTGGTGTGGGCGCTGGCCCGCACCTGGAGCGTGCAGGGCCGCTCACACGTGCTCGGCGTGCTCTTCGATGCCGGCCTGTTGCTGGGCATCGCTGCCCTGTGGTACGTCCCCTATGTCTTCCTCATCGTCGTTGTCTGGGCCTCGGTTTCGGTGATGCGACCCTTCCATTGGCGCGAACATGTGCTGCCGCTGCTGGGCATGGCGGTGGTGCTCTTCCTGTGCTGGGCGGTGCTGAAGGTGTCCGGCGCGGCCGAGTGGCAACCCTTGCGCACCGCCGTCGACGCCACGGCGAAGGGGCGGGCCATGGTGCTATCCGGCGTGCGCAACGGCATCCTGCTCGCCGTGCTGGTGCCGCTCGTGCTGGTCTCCCTGGTCGCGTTCGCAGGGCTCTATGGCCGCAGCATCATGCGCGAGAAGAACGTGCGCTCCTCCTTCCTGGCGCTCACCCTGGCCCTGGGCATCCTCATGGCCTTCGAGTGGCTGCTGAACCGCACCTTCCCGGGGGTGCTGCTGGCGGTGCCCATGGCCCTGTTGTGCGGGCACGGCCTGTTGCGCACGCGGCGCCTCTGGCTGGCCGAGCTGGCGGTGGCCTTGCTGCTGGGCATCGCGCTCTGGACCCGCTGGGTCCCCTGACCGTCCGCAGCCGTACTTTCGCGGCACCGAGGGTCACGTCCTTTCGTACCCGAGGCCCTGCATGAAGTTCGGAGTGGTCACGTTCCCCGGGTCGAACTGCGACGAGGATATGCTGCATGTGCTGGAGGCCCTCACCGGCCGGCCCGCCGAGCGGCTGTGGCACAAGGACCACGACCTGAAGGGCGTGGACATGGTGGTGCTGCCCGGTGGGTTCTCCTACGGGGATTACCTGCGCTCGGGCGCCATCGCGCGGTTCTCGCCCATCATGCAGGAGGTCGTCGCGCACGCCAAGCGCGGCGGTCCCGTGTTCGGGGTGTGCAATGGGTTCCAGGTGCTCTGCGAGGCGGGTCTCGTGCCCGGCGCGCTCCTGCACAACGAGGGACAGAAGTTCGTGTGCCGGAACGTCCACGTCCGTCCGCAGACGCGCACCACGATACTCACCGCGGGGCTGAAGGACGTGCCGCACCGCATCCCCATCGCCCACGGCGAGGGCCGCTACCATGCGGATGAGGACACCCTCAAGCGCCTCGACGATGGCGACCAGGTGCTGTTCCGCTATTGCGACAAGGACGGCCGCATGACCGAGGCCTCGAACCCCAACGGCAGCTTGGAGAACATCGCCGGGGTATGCAACGAGGGCCGCAACGTGTTCGGCATGATGCCCCATCCCGAGCGTGCCGCAGATGAACGCCTGGGCAATACCGACGGCCGCGCGCTGTTCATGTCACTGCTGCAGGCCGTCGTCGCCTGATCCGGCCTTTCCGAACACGGGCCGCAGCCTGCGTTCCCGGCCCGGCTCCACCGTGAGCACAGGGTCGTGTGCATCATCCACGCCCCAGCCGAGGAAGACCATGCCTGGCGCCGGCACGGCCGTGAACCTCATGGGTATGCCGGCCACCAAGGTCGCCCGCGTCCGTCCTGCGGCCATGGCCAGTTCTTCCACGCTGATGGTGCCCTGCGAGGCGGCAGGCACCTCGATGGTGAGCGCTGTGGTCGGTCGATGCAGCTGCCTGGCGAGCATGTGGACGAGGTTCGTGGGACGGGCCCGTGCATGCATGCGCAGTCCGGCGGTGGTCTCCTCCGGCGAAGGCCGTGGCATCTCCGTCCGCCACCGCTCCGCGTCCTGGCGCAGCATGTCCGCGTACCGGTCGTGCAGGCTGTCGATGAGCATCTCAGCGCTCGCCGGGGACAGTACCGTGAGCATCAGGGCCTCCAGCCGTGCCACGAACCGTTCGGTGAGCGCATCGCCCTGGAGGAGCCGGGGCAGGTAGGGGGCCTCCAGGGTGGAGGCCGTGCACATCCGCTCGATGCTGTTCTCCTCCGGGGGTGCCCACAGGTCCATGTCGAACACCATCCAGCGCCATCGGCCACCCGGCGTCCGGGGGCGCCAGCAGCGCACGTTGAGGTCGTGGTCGGCCCTGCCGGTGTAGGCATCGAGACAGGCCAGGTCGATCAAGCTGCCGGTATCGATCAGGCTGTCGAGCACCGCCCAAGGCGCGCCCTCGGCCAGCGCCTTCAGGCTCCGGTCCAGGTGCCCGCGGTCGCCGCGCAGCATCGTCCCTCCCGGGCCATCGGCGAGGTCGATGTCGGCCGTGCCATGCAGGGTGCGCACCCATGCACCGTTCTTGGGGGGCAGGATGCGGTAAAGGCCCTGGTCCCGACCGTTGAGGAGGAGCCGGCACGGCAGGCTTCGCGGGGCATCGACCCGCAGGCCGGCCCGCTGCACCACGGCCTCCACGAAGGTATTGCGCAGGAACGCATGGGGCGTGGCATCGGCACGGAGCATCACCTCGTTCCACGCGCCGAGCCCGCGGAGCGCAATGGGCTCATCCCCACCGAAGCGGTCGCGCGCATTCAGCTTGAAGGACCGTTTGGGCGCGCTGCGGGTGCCGCTGCCGGCCACCGCCAGCCCGAGGGGGCGAACGGTGCGTGCGTCCTTGAGCCCAAACTCCACGAGGCAGGGTGCGATGCGGTCGCCCTGTGCGTAATTGGCATGGGTGCTGTCTCCGATGATGCCCCTTTCCGGGTCCCACAGGTCCGCCGGGTCGGCGGCGACCGAGATCCATGCCGATGCGGGAGGGTCCACGGTGTGAAGGACCTCCGCGCTGGGCAGGGCGTCGGGTGCGGAGGCACGGAGCCGCAGGGCGATCGGCCCATCCATCACCGGGAGGGTGCTGAACGCCGGGCCATCGCCGGGAACGGGCGTGCCATCGATGGTGTATCGCACCACGGTGCCACCATCGGCCGGCACGTGCACCGCACCCTCCCGTTCGAGCACGGTGGGGGCGGCGAGCACACGACGCGCCCTGGCTTCGGCGGGGTTGGCGGAGCCCGGTGAGGCCTGCTCGAAGAGCCCCCAGGTGGCGGCGCCATCGGGGCAGCGCCCCATCGCCGCATCGGCGGGAAGGGATGGCCAGGTGAACAGGTCGAGCACGGTCGCGCCATCGGGGGCGATCAGCAGCAGGGTGCCGCCGGCCCGGGGGAGCCGCATCGGCACATGCGTGGGACCTTCGTTGGAGCGCCCATCGAACCAAAGGAGCTGGTGGCCCTGAGGCGGCACAGGCAGCGGCCCATTGATGCGGTGATGATGGAGGCCGGTGGACAGGACATGGCCGGCCAGGTCGACGGGCGCGGAGCCGCTGTTGTACAGCTCTACCCAGTCGGGGTGCCCACCGCCCTGGCCGGTCACGGTGCGCTGGTTGGCAGGCTGCACCTCGTTGATGCGCAAGGCCTGGGCCCCTGCCATCACTGGAAGGAACGCGAGGAAGCGGACCAGAAGAGCGGCTCGGAGATGCACGGGCTGTGGTGTGGGCGTCGATCGACCGCCTAATTTTACGGACACGCACTGAACCACCATGATCCGACACTACGCCTGTTCGTTCGCTCTGATGATCTCGCTGTCCGCAGCGGCGCAGACCATCTCCAGCGTCACCACCTCGCCCTCGGTGCTCACCGAGTGCACCCTGATCACGTTCACGATCAACGGCCAGCTCCCGGGTGGGATCTCGCCCACGAGCTTCGTTCCGGGGCCGCAGCAGGGCAACAACTTCCCGATCACGATCAATACGGGGAGCATGCCGCCGGGAGGGGCCTACAGCGTGCCCATCAACCTGGGGCCCTACCCGGCGGGCAGCTACACGTTCACCTTCTCGCTCGTGTTCCAGGGCAACGTGGTGGACACCGAGGTGATCTCGCGCACCATCAACCCGGGAACGAACCCCGATCCGGGCCAGTACGCCGAGATCGAGGCCTGCACCTCGGACCCGACGGTGCCGCTCATCTCCCTGCTCGGCGGCACCCCCGATCCCGGCGGCGTGTGGACCGACCCCTTGAACAACGTGGTGGCCAACGGCAACTTCGATCCGGGTGTCTCACCGGCCGGCTTCTACACCTACACCTTCAACGTGCTGCCGCCCTGCATCTCGGCCGCGCAGCAGCTGCTCATCACCTACCTGCCGAACAACGACCCGGGCACCCCGGGTTCCGTGCAGGTATGCGCCGCCGGTGGCGGCCCCTCCATCGACCTGTTCAGCTACCTGGGCGGCACGCCCATGATGAACGGTACCTGGACGAAGCCGGGCGGAGGGGCGCATTCGGGCACCTATGTGCCGGGTGTGGACCCGGTGGGCGTGTATACCTACTCGGTACCCGGCATCGCACCGTGCGGCCCGGCCACCGCCACGGTAACGGTGCAGGCCGTGCAGCCGCCCAACGCCGGTACGGGATCCTCGGCGCAGGTGTGTTACAATGACGAGACCGTGCAGCTCAACCAGTACATCACGGGCAGCCCGCAAACGGTGGGCATCTGGTTCGACCCGTCCAACTTCACCGTCGGCCCGTGGAACTCGGTGATCAGCGCGCTGATCTCCGACCCCGGCACCTACAAGTACGTGGTGTACGCCAACATCTGCCCGAACGACACGGCCTTCGTGGAGCTGAGCTACCTGCCGCCGCCCTGCACGCCGGGGTTCGAGGAGCTGGAGGGGGATGTGCTCCGCTTCGATCTGATGCCGAACCCCACGGACGGTGCGCTGGCGCTTGAGCTGGAGATGACCAGCACGGGTGGCCGCGTACAGGTGGATGTGCTGAACGTGAACGGCCAGGTGGTGCGCACCGAGGCGCTGCAGGCCGCGAGCTTCCTGCGGCACGACATGGACCTGGGCGGCCTGGCCTCCGGGCTGTACACGGTGCGCCTCACCACGCAGGAGGGCCGTGCGATGCGCCGCCTGGTGGTGCGCTGAGCGGCGAACACCCGGGCGAACGGCCCCACCGGCACCGCCGGCGGGGCCGTTCGCGTTCACAGGGCGTTCCGCGTGACCCAGTAACGGTAGGCCACGATGGCCTTCTGCAGGGGCGTGAGCCGCTGCAGGTCCTTGTTCCAGAGCTTGGGCAGCAACCGCCGGTTGCATGCGGCCAGCAGTCGGAAGAGCGGCTTGCGGAGGGACATGGCTCAGTGGTGGATCAGTTCACAGGCCTCGCCGGGCCGTTCGATCTCGATGGTGGCGTGGTGGATGCCCAGCCCGTGAAGCGCGGTGCGCGCAAGGGCCTTCACCCGGAGGAGCGCCTCGGCATCACCGCCATCCACCACCAGGTGCACCGTGAGCACCGTGTTGGTCCCGTCGAGGCTCCAGGCATGCTGGTCGTGCACACCGCGCACCCCGGGGACAGCGAGGAGCGCATCGCGCACGGTGCCGGCGTCCATCTGCTCGGGTTCGCGTTGCATGAGGATGGCCGTCCCCTGGCGCAACGTGCGCACGGCGTTCACCAGGATGAAGAGGGCGATGCCCATGGACAGCAGGGGGTCCACCACGGCCCATCCGGTGTAGCGGATCACCACGGCGCCCACCAGCACGGCGGCCCAGCCCAGCACGTCCTCCAGCAGGTGCAGGTAGGCTCCCCGTTCGTTCAGGGAGCGACCGTGATGGAGCTTCCATGCGGCCAGGGCGTTCATGGCAAGGCCGAAGACCGCGATCGCGAGCATGGGTCCGGTGCGCGGCATCACGGGGTCGAGCATGCGCGGTGCGGTGGCGATGATGAGGCCCACGGCGCCTGCGATCAGCACCCAGGCGGCCAGCCAGCCGCCGAGCATCGCGTACCGGCCATACCCATAGCTGTAGGCCGCATCGCGACCCCGCTGGGAGAGCCGTTGCAGGTACCAGGCCAGTCCGAGCACCAGGCAGTCGCCCAGATCGTGCAGGGCATCACCCATCACCGCCATGCTCCCGCTCCACCAGCCGCCGGCCGCCTCCACCACGGTGAACGCCGCGTTCAGCAGGAACGCCATGCCGAGCGCGGCGGTGGCCTGCGGGGCATGCCCGTGCCCATGGTGATGCGCGTGCGCATGGCCCATCGCGACGAATGTAGCGTGGGGGGCGCTGGTTACTTTCGTCGCATGGAACAGAACACCTCCACCGCCAGGTCGCTGGGCTCGAGCCTCAAGCGCGGGCTTCGCAATTTCATCCTCATCGTGCTGGGCGTGTTCGTCGCCGTGATGCTCTTCCTCTACTATGGGAGTTACAGCGAGGGGGTGCGTTCGGGCGTGGTGATCAAGGTGAGCAAGCGCGGCATGCTCTTCAAGACCTGGGAGGGCCAGTTGAACCTGCAGAGCTTCGGCGCCGTGGACGCCCAGGGCAATGCCATGAACGAGGTGTTCAGCTTCAGCGTGGAGGGCGGGCAGGACAGCCTGCTGCGGGCGCTGGAATCCGTCTCCCTGAGCGGGGAGCGCGTGAACCTGCACTATGTGGAGCGCTACGCCAGGCTTCCCTGGCGCGGTGAGACCACCTATTTCGTGACGCGCATCGAACGCAGCGGCAAGGCGGTCGACCTGGGTCGTTCCCCCTACGCGCACTGATCGCGAGCAGGCCTTGGACACCAGCATCCTGCTCTCCAACCTCACGAACCCCACGCTGCTCTACTTCCTGCTGGGGGTGGTGGCCGTGCTGGTGCGCAGCGACCTGCGCGTGCCCGAGAGCACCTCCCGGTTCCTCAGCCTGTACCTGTTGTTCAGCATCGGCTTCAAGGGTGGCCAGGAGCTGGCGCATTCGGGCTTCACCCCGGTGATCGGCTGGACCCTGCTGCTGGCCGTGGCGCTCGCGTGTGCGGTACCGCTGGCCGCTTTCCTGGTCCTGCGCCGCACCATGAGCGTGCATGATGCGGGGGCGGTGGCCGCGACCTATGGTTCGGTGAGCGCCGTCACCTTCATCACGGCATCGGGTTTTCTCGAGGCCCAGGAGGTGCATTACGGGGGGCACATGGTGGCGGCCATGGCCCTCATGGAGGCGCCCGCGATCATCATCGGTGTGATGCTCATCCGTTGGAGCGAGCCGGACGCGGGCCCGGTGATCGGTTCCGAGGGCGGGCCGGGTGAAGCGCCCGAGGCGCACGGGCTGCTGGGCATCGTGCGCGAGGCCCTCACCAACGGCAGCGTGCTGATGATCGTGGGCTCGCTGGTGATCGGGCTGGTGGCCGACACGCGGCAGGCGGAGGGTATCAAGCCGTTCACCAGCGACATCTTCAAGGGCTTCCTGGCGGTGTTCCTGCTGGAGATGGGCATGCTCGCGGCGGGGCGTTTCAAGGCCTTCCTGCGGCAGGGGTGGAGCGCCACGGTGTTCGCGCTGCTGGCGCCCCCGCTGGCCGGAACGGTCGCGGTGCTGGCCTCCGCACTGGTGCCGGGCATGGAGCAGGGTGACCGGTTCCTGCTGGCGATCCTCGCGGCCAGCGCCAGCTACATCGCCGTGCCGGCGGCCCTGCGGCTGGCCGTTCCCAAGGCCGATCCCGGCCTCTACATCCCCATGGCCCTCGGGGTCACCTTCCCGTTCAACATCACGGTGGGCATCCCCCTTTACTGGTGGCTGGTGAACACGCTGTGAGCGGGACTCAGCCCACCACCACGCGCCCGGTATCCTTCGCCAGCATCTTCTTCAGGTCGGTGAGCCGCAGGATCTCGGCGATCACCAGTGCCAGGTCCTCGTCGGTGGCGCATTCCTTCAGTCGCTCCTGTTGCTCGCGGAGCATGCGGTCCACGCGGCGTTCCTTCAGCAGGGTGAGGCCCTCGAGCACGGCATCGAGCAGGCGCTCCCGCTCGTGCGGCACATGGATCTTGTGGCGCTGGGTCCAGTTGGCGCTCAGCAGGTGCTTCTCGGTGAGCAGGTCGATGGAGGAGTTGCGCCAGTCCTCGTTTTCGTGCGCGGCATAATGCTGTGCATCAAGGCCCAGGTTCAGGTGCGCTCCACGCTTGTAGTCCTGGTAGATGGCGTTGAGCACCGCATCGTCGAAAGTGATGCCGTCGGTCGCCAGCTCCTGCGTGATGAGCTTCGCCACGGTGGTCTCCTCATCGGTCGAATTGCCTGTCGCCATGTCCTGCATGGGCACCACCACGATCTCCTGGCCGTACAGCAGCAGCATGCGCAGCAGGTCGCGTTCCTGGGGCTTCGTGCCCAGGTCCTCCACCTCGGGCTGGGGTGCGGCGACCTCGGGGGCGAGCACCTCCTCGGGCAGGTCCTGGTCGCCGCCGAGCTTCTTGCGCAGGGCCCGGCGCAGCACCTTGTTGAGCTCGCTGATGAGGGCCTGCTCGTTCACCTGCAGCAGGCGTGCGCATTGCTGCATGTACAGGGAGCGCAGCACATGGTCGGGCACCAGCGCGATGCTCTCCACGATCTCGTGGATGTGGGCGGCCTTGCGCACGGGGTCGTCACCCGCATCGGCCATCAGCAGGCCCGCCTTGAAGACGAGGAAGTCCTTGGCGTTGTCGCGGATGAAGGCCGCGAGCTCGCCGCTGGGGCGGCTGCGTGCGAAGCTGTCGGGGTCCTCTCCGTCGGGGAAGAGCACCACCTTCACGTTGAGCCCCTCCTTCAGGATGAGGTCGATGCCGCGCAGGCTGGCCTTGATGCCCGCGCTGTCGCCGTCGTACAGGATGGTGACCCCGGGCGCGTACCGCTTGATGAGCCGCACCTGCTCCTCGGTGAGGCTGGTGCCGCTGCTGGCCACCACGTTGGCGATGCCCGCCTGGTGCAGGCTGATCACGTCCGTGTACCCCTCCACCAGGCAGCAGGTGCCCTGCTCCACGATCGCCTTCTTGGCGAAGTGGATGCCGTAGAGGGAGCGGCTCTTGTTGTAGAGCACGCTCTCGGGGCTGTTGAAGTACTTGGGCAGCTTCTTGTCGCTTCGCAGCGTGCGGGCCCCGAAGGCGATGGGCTGTCCGCTGAGCCCGTGCACGGGGAAGGTGACACGCCCCTGGAAGAAGTCCCACGGGGTGCCGTCCTCGCGGCGCTTGATCCAGCCGGCCTTCTCCAGCAGGTCGGGGTTGAAGCCGTTGGCGATGGCGGCCGTGGCGAAGGCATCGCCCTTCTCGGGCACGTAGCCCAGCTGGAAGGTGCGGATGGTGGCCTCGGTGAACCCGCGCTCCTTGAAGTAGGCCAGGCCGATGCGTCGCCCCTCGTCGGTGTTCCAGAGCTGGTCGACGCTCCAGTTCAGCGCCCATTGCTGGATCACCGAGAGGCTTTCGCGTTCGCTCTGCTCCAGCTGTTGCTCGGGGGTCTGCTCCTCCTCCTCGATATCCACCTGGTAGCGCTTGGCCAGCCAGCGGATGGCCTCGGGATAGGTGAGGTGCTCGTGCTTGGTGAGGAAGCTGATGGCATCACCGCTCTCCCCGCATCCGAAGCACTTGTAGATGCCCAGATTGGGGCTCACATTGAAGGAGGGCGTCTTCTCGTTGTGGAAGGGGCACAGGCCCAGGTACCGCGGCCCCTTGCGCTTGAGCGCCACGAAGTCGCCCAGCACCTCTTCGATGCGGACGGCGTCCTTCACCTTCTGGATGCTCGCGGGGGTGATCACGGGAGAGCGGCGCTTGCGCGGCGAAGGTACCGACCCGGGGAGGGTGGTGCCCCGGCCGACTTGTCAAGGCCGGCTGTGGGATCGTGGTTCACAACCTGTTCGCAGGTCGTGGGATCGCTGTTGGCCGATCGTGGATGAGGGCTTAGCGCCGCACCTCCACCCCGGCGCTGTCGTAGGTGATGGTTCGCACCAGCGTGCCGATGGCATCGTGGAACTCCCAGGTGCCCACGGGATGGCCGTTGGCATGCTGGCCGCGGTAATAGAGCGCGCCATTGGGCCGCAGGGTCACGGTAAGGCCGTGGAGCATGCCGTTGCGGTACTCGTTGCGGCTGGCCACGGCACCGTTGGGATGGTAGGCGGTCCAGAGGCCCTCGCGCACACCGTTGCGCACATCGCCTTCCATCAGCAGCAGGCCGTTGCGGTCGCGCACCTGCTGGTGGCCATCGCGCAGGGTGTCGGCCGTGGCGGCGACGGCGTGCGTGCTGTCGGTGGCCTGGGTTGCGGCCGGAGGCGTTCCCGGGCCGTTGCCGCAGGCGGCCAGCACCAGGATCATCAACGGCAGGGTCCTCGGGTTCATTTGGTGCGGTTCACGGTGAGGTGCACCAGGCCTTCGAGCGCCCTGCGCGCCTCGGTGTCGGGGAAGGTGTGGAGCACGGCCAGGGCCCGGTCGCGGTGCTCGAGCATGCGGCGGGTGGCGTGGGCGATGCCGCCGGCCTCCACCACCTTGGCCACCACGCGGGCCACCGCGGCACCGTCCTCGTTGCGGTTCTTCACCACGTCCACCATCCAGCGG
>JBIJCH010000412.1:0-2602 GCA_044344815.1 Flavobacteriales bacterium
CGGGACCTGTACCTCACCATCACCGAGAGCAAGAAGCACACGCACGAGGACGGGACGGCCACCTACGAGAAGCACAAGATCTTCCTGTACAAGGAGGACTTCGACAAGTTCTTGGACGGGTTCCAGGACGCGGTGGCCGAGATCGACCGGCTGAAGGCCGGCGGCGACTACATGCGCGACGAGCCCCGGCGCGAGGAGGGTCATCCTGAGGGTGGCACCACGAGCGGCGCCACCTCGTTCACCGACGTCGACTTCGACGATCTCGACAAGAAGTAGGTCGTTACCGCTTGTCCAGCAACGCGATCAGGTCGTGCAGCTGGCGGATGGCCCGTTCATCGGTGATGGCCCCGTTGGCATCGACCAGGCGGTCCACATGGCTCAGCTTCGGCTTCAACCATGGTACGTCCACGCGCAGGTAGTTCAGGATCGCCTGGAACTGATCGAGGCCGCGCAGGTTGCCGGCGTGCCCATCGCTCACCCCCACCAGGCCCGCTTGCTTGCCATGGAAACGCTTGGGCGGGATCGCGTCGATGAACACCTTGAGCATGCCCGGGAAGCCCCCGTTGTACTCCGGGATCACGAAGAGCAGCTTGTCGTAGGGGGTGATGTGGGCGTCGATGATCCCTTGCATCGCGGGACTTGAGCCGCCGTAGAGCCCCAGCGCATCCAGGTCGCGCGGTAACTGGCGCAGGCTCAGCAGTGTGCTGGCCACGCCCGCCTCGTTCATCATCACTTGGATGTCGCGCGCGATCTGCTCGGTGCGGCTGCCCTCCCGGTCGGTGCCGCTGATAATGCTGATGCCTGACATGGCGGTGTTCAAAAGTCGCAGCTTTTTTCAACAGCGAGCAAGGGAGCTGCGATCCTACTTTAGCCGCCGTTCGAAAGCGTTGGGTCAACGTTTTTTCGAAGGCTCGGCAGGATGCGCATCACCTACTACGGTCACAGCTGCGTTGGCGTAGCAACAGGCGGGCACCACCTGTTGTTCGACCCCTTCATCAGCGGCAACCCGAAAGCGCAGCACATCGACCTGGCGTCGATCCCCGCCACGCACATCCTCATCACCCATGGCCATGGCGATCACGTGCTGGACGCCGAGGCCATCGCCAAGCGCACCGGGGCCCCCGTCATCGCCAACTACGAGATCGCCAGCTGGTTCGAGGCCAGGGGTGTGCAGCACACGGCGGGCATGAACACCGGGGGCAGCAAGGACCTCGGCGGGTTCAGCGTGAAGTTCACCGTGGCGCAGCACAGCAGCCGGCTGCCCGACGGCAGCTACGGCGGCAACCCCAACGGCATCGTTATCACCACGCCCGAAGGGGCCTTCCACCACGCCGGCGACACGGCCCTCACCCTCGACATGCAGCTGCTGAAGCGGCACGCGCTCAAGTTCGCATTCCTCCCCATCGGCGACCATTTCACCATGGGCTACGCCGACGCCGTGGAGGCCTCGGAGCTCATGGGCGTGCGCACCGTGATCGGCATCCACTACGACACCTTCCCTCCCATCGCCCTGGACCACGCCGCCGCCACCGCCGCCTTCCGCAAGGCCGGCAAGGAGCTGCTGCTGCCCGCCATCGGCGAGACCATCGAACTATGAAGCGTACGGGCGCATCATGATGCGCCCTAAATCAAGCACCATGGCCAAGATCATCTCCATCGTGAACCAGAAGGGCGGCGTGGGCAAGACCACCACCGCCATCAACCTCAGCGCCTGTTTCGGGGCGTTGGAGCGCCGCACCCTGCTGGTGGACGCCGATCCGCAGGCCAACGCCACCAGCGGCGTGGGCTACGACCCGCGCAACGTGAAGGCCAGCATCTACGAGTGCATCATCAACGGCACCCCGGCGCAGGAGGTGATACTGAATACCGACAACCCCGGCCTTGACCTGCTCCCCGGCCACATCGACCTGGTGGGCGCCGAGATCGAGATGATCGACATGCCCGAGCGTGAGCGCCAGATGAAGAAGGTGCTTGAGCCGCTGCGCGACCAGTACGACCTCATCATCATCGACTGCAGCCCCAGCCTGGGCCTGGTGACGGTGAACAGCCTCACCGCCAGCGACAGCGTGATCGTGCCCGTGCAGTGCGAGTATTTCGCGCTCGAGGGCCTCGGCAAGCTGCTCAATACGATCAAGATCGTGCAGCAGCGCCTGAATCCCGAGCTCAGCATCGAGGGCATGCTGCTCACCATGTACGACAGCCGCCTGCGGCTGGCCAACCAGGTGGTTGACGAGGTGAAGACGCACTTCCAGCAGCTGGTGTTCGACACGGTGATCCACCGCAACGTGGCCCTGGGCGAGGCGCCCAGCCACGGGCAGACGATCATCATGCACGACGCCACCAGCAAGGGCGCGGTGAACTACCTGAACCTCGCGCGGGAGATCCTGCAGAAGAACGACATGACGCGCATCCCCGACAGCGAGCGTACCATCCCCATCGAACAGGAACAATGACCAAGAGAAAAGGGCTCGGGCGCGGGTTGAGCGCCCTGTTGGAGGACCCGGGCACCGACATCACCACGCCCGCCACCGCCAGTGGCGAGGCCGCTCCCGTGCGCACGGCCGGCTCCGTGGCCGCCATCCCCATCGCGCATATCGAGCCG
>JBIJCH010000413.1:0-2601 GCA_044344815.1 Flavobacteriales bacterium
CGAAGAAGGCCACCACCAACGGGGTGAGCAGGATCACCCACAAGGGGTTCACGCTCTGGAACAGCTCGGTGTTGAAGAGCCAGAGGGTGTCGCCCTCCGCAGGCATCAGTTCGGGCTGCAGGTTCTTGAAGTAGACGGGCTTGCCGAGCTCCTTCACCTCGTTGCCGTCCACCTTCACCACCTTGAAGCTGGCATCGTAGGCGGTGACGGTGTCGGTGACGTTGGCCACGGGTTCGGCGAGGTAGAGGGCTTCGGCGGTGGGCTGCACGGCGGCGGGCACCTCGCGGTCGGTGTAGAACTGGGCCCAGGTGGTGAGGGCGGTGCCGTTCTGCTTGAACACGGCCCAGAACATGATGCTCACGGCGAAGATGCTGAGCAGCGCGGCCAGGTGGCGCTTGTCGTCGACGCTCGCACGGATCCACAGTCCCACGTAGAAGATGATGACCGGGATGGTGGCGAAGATGAAGGCGTCGGTGCTGTCGCTGCCCAGCAGGTTGCCGGGGATGCTCCACGCGGCGATGCCCACGATGATGGCCGGCAGGAAGACGGTGCTGAACACGCGCGACAACGGCATGTCCTCCTTCTGCACGGGCTTCTTCACGTCGGCATGGCGGTAGTGCTTCAGCCCGATGGCGAACACGATGAGGCCGATGAACATGCCCACGCCGGCGGTGAGGAAGGCCTCGCCCCAGCCGTACTTGTTGCGCATGTAGGCGGCGAAGAGGTTGCAGATGCTCGCGCCCACGTTGATCCCCATGTAGAAGATGTTGTAGCCGCTGTCCTTGTGCGCTTTGTAGTGCGGGTCGTTGTACAGGTTGCCGAGCAGGGTGCTGATGTTGGGCTTGAAGAATCCGTTGCCCACGATGATCAGCAGCAGCGAGACGTAGAACGCGGTCATGCCCGGCAGGGCCAGTCCCATGTAGCCGAGGCCCATCAAGGTGCCGCCGATGAAGATGCTGCGGGTGTAGCCCAGCACGCGGTCGGCGAGCAGGCCGCCCAGGAAGGGGGTGAGGAACACGAAGGCGATGAAGGTGCCGTAGATGTCGGCGGCCTCACGGCGGTCCATGGCCAGGCCACCGGTGCCCAGCGGGTCCGTGAGGTACAGCTGGAAGATGCCGATCATCAGGTAGTACCCGAACCGTTCCCACATCTCGGTGAGGAACAGGAAGGGCAGGCCGGTCGGGTGCTTCCCGGTGGCCGTTGCGGTGGAGGCCATGCGCTTGGCTTAGCGGATGCCGTGGAAGAGCTTGTTCACCAGCGGGCTCAGCACCACCAGGAAGAGGCCGATGCCAACGGTGACGTAGCCCATGGTGCTGTACACGTCCACGTAGGTGGCGAGGCTTGCGGCCGTGTCGATGGCCTGCTCCTCGCCGCCGCCATGCTCCACGCCGGTGAGCTTGGCCAGCATGCCCGCGGCGTAATTGGCGCCGGCGATGCTCAGGAACCAGGCGCCCATGGCGGTGGCGGTCATGTCCTTCGGCACCAGCTTGGTCACCATGCTCAGGCCGATGGGGCTCAGGAACAGTTCGCCGGTGGTGTGCAGCATGTACAGCAGGGCCAGCGTCCACAGGGGCACCTGGTACTCCACCGCGAGGGGAGCGGCGATGAGGATCACCAGATAGCCGAGGCCGAGCTGCGTGATGCCCAACCCGAATTTCATGGGGATGCTGAAGTCCTTGTCGGCCTGCTTCAGCTTCACCCACATGATGCTGAAGAGCGAGCCGAAGAGCAGGATGTAGGCGGGGTTGAAGAACTGGGTGGTGGCGGCGCCCATCTGCCAGCCGAACACGTGGCGGTCCACGTTGCGGTCGGCGAAGAGGGTGAGGCTGCTGCCCGCCTGCTCGAAGCAGGCCCAGAACACCACGTTGAAGAGCATGAGGATGATGAAGCCGAACATCTTGTCCAGCTGCACCTTGCCGTCCTTGATGCCGCGGGAGATGAGCGTGATGAGCACGATCACGGCCACGGCGAGCAGCACATAGCCGGCCACGTCGGTGTTGCGCAGCAGGAAGTAGAGAACGGGGACCAGCGCCAGGCAGCCCCCGACCACGGCGGTGAAGGGGCTGAGGGGCCCCCATTTCGGGGTGTGTAGCGTGTCGGGCGAGGGCGGGGCGCTCACATGGGCGTAGTGCCTGCTGCCCATCTGAAAGATGAGCACGCCCGCGAGCATGCCTGCACCGGCCAGCGCGAAGCCCGCCTGCGCGCCGTAGATGTGGCCCACCTCGGCGCACACGGTGGTGGCCAGCAGCGCACCCAGGTTGATGCCGATGTAGAAGATGGTGAAGCCGCTGTCCTTGCGGTGATCGCCATCGGGGTACAGCTTGCCGACCATGGTGCTGATGTTCGGCTTGAAGAGGCCGTTGCCCACGATGATCACTGCCATGCCCCAGAAGAGCAGCATCTCGGTGCCGCCCACGATCACGAACTCACCGATGGCCATCAGGATGCCGCCCAGGAGCACGGCCAGCCGGGAGCCCAGGATGCGGTCGGCGATGCGCCCGCCGAGCACAGGCATCACGTACACGAGCGCGGTGTAGGCGCCGTAGACGGCGAAGCCCTTGTCGTCGCCCATGGCGAGCGATTTCACGAGGTACAGGAGCA
>JBIJCH010000415.1:0-2600 GCA_044344815.1 Flavobacteriales bacterium
CGCAAGGCCGAACGAGCTCTTCAGGAGCCTGGACAGTGTGAATCGAGCGACCCTCGGTGACAACGACAAGGCCGTGCAGCTGTTCGATCGCTTCGCCACCTACAACGGCAGCGACCCCTACCGCACCCCCGGCCTCATGCGCATGATCCCCGGCCTCGAGCACGGCCAGGGCGCCTTCCTGCCCGTGGGCGGCATGCACGCCATCACCCGCGCCCTGCACCTGCTGGCGGTTGACCTGGGCGTGCGCTTCCACTTCCGCGCGCCCGTGGAGCGCATCCTGCTCGACCGCGACCAACGCCGTGTGCGAGGCGTGCGCGTGAACGGCCATGACCACCTGGTGGACGTGGTGGTGAGCAACATGGACGTGGTGCCCACCTACCGCCAGCTGCTGCCCGACCTCGATGCGCCCGAGCGCACCCTGCGGCAGGAGCGCAGCAGCAGCGCCCTGGTGTTCTACTGGGGCGTGCGCGCCGACCACCGCGAGCTGGGCCTGCACAACATCCTCTTCAGCAACGACTACAAGCGCGAGTTCGACCACCTGTTCCGCACGCTCACCGTGTGCGACGACCCCACGGTGTACATCAACATCACCAGCAAGCACGAGGCCGGCGACGCGCCCAAGGGCTGCGCCAACTGGTTCACCATGATCAACGCCCCGCGTGATGTGGGGCAGTACGACGATGCCGTGATCGCGCAGGCCCGGGCCGCCGTGCTCGCCAAGGTGAAGCGCACCCTGGGCATCGACCTGGCGCCGCTGATCGAGGTGGAGCAGGTGCTGGACCCGCGCAGCATCGCGGCGCGCACGTCCAGCTTCCAAGGTTCGCTGTACGGCACCAGCAGCAACTCGCCGTGGGCCGCCTTCCTGCGCCACCCCAACTTCCACCGCCGCGTGCGGGGCCTCTACTTCTGCGGCGGCAGCGTGCACCCGGGCGGCGGCATCCCGCTGGCCCTGCTGAGCGCGCGCATCGTGGACGGGCTCATCCCCGTGCAGGCCGGCACCTCCCAACGCATCCTCCAACGCACATGAAGAC
The DNA here is from genome assembly GCA_044344815.1 of Flavobacteriales bacterium. Lineage (GTDB taxonomy): Bacteria > Bacteroidota > Bacteroidia > Flavobacteriales_F > PHOS-HE28 > PHOS-HE28. The sequence continues at coordinate 1,032 of JBIJCH010000415.1, forward strand.
CCTTGCCCAACGCATCGACCGGCGCCACGCCGTGGCCGCAGTGCTCGTGCTGCACCTGGTGGGCCTGGTGGCCCTGGCCACCCCGCTGGCCCCGTGGGTGCTGCCCCTCACGCCCCTGAACCTGGTGCTCACCGCACTGGCCATGATCGTGTTCAGCGAGCTGGACCGCCGCACCGTGGCGCTCGCGCTGCTGCTGGGCACCCTCGGCTACTTCGTGGAGGTGCTGGGCGTGCACACCGGGCGCGTGTTCGGCACCTATGCCTACGGCGATGTGCTGGGACTGAAGGTGGCCAACGTGCCGGTGCTCATCGGCCTCAACTGGAGCATGCTCGTGTTCGCCCTGGGCGTGCCGCTGGCCCGGCTGCAGTGGCCCGTATGGCTGAAGGTGCTGGCCGGCAGCACGGCCATGGTGGCCCTCGACGTGCTCATCGAGCCGGTGGCCATGCACCTGGGCTTCTGGAACTGGGAGGGCGGCGTGATCCCCGTGCAGAACTACGTGGCCTGGGGCGCGGTGAGCGCGGTGTTCTTCGCGCTGTACTTCCTGGTGCCCGTGCGGCGCGAGAACCCCGTGGCGCAGGGCGTTATCGCCGCGCAGGTGCTTTTCTTTGCAGGGCTCAACCTGGTGCTGGGCGTGGCGTGATGGAGCACTACTACTACCTGGGCCTCGACCTCTTCACCCTCTCCTTCCCCCTGCTGCGCAGCTTCGAGCCGAAGCTGCAGTACTGGCGCAAGTGGCCCGGCCTCTTCACCGGCATCGCGGTGATGGCCACCGTGTTCCTCATCTGGGACGCCATCTTCACGGCCAACGGGGTGTGGGGCTTCAACCCGCGCTACCTCGTGGGGCCGCGCATCGCGGGGCTGCCCATCGAGGAATGGCTCTTCTTCCTGGTGGTGCCCTACAGCTGCGTGTTCATCTACGAGGCGCTGCGCTACTACGTGCGACGCGATGTGCTGGGCAGGGTGGCCCGGCCGTTGAGCATCGTGCTCATGGGCGTGCTGCTCGTGGTGGGCCTGCTGCACATCGACCGGCTCTACACCGCCATCACCTTCCTGTGCACCGCGGCCATGCTGGCGCTGCACGTGTTCGTGCTGAAGAGCCCCTACCTGGGGCGTTTCTACCTGGGCTATGCGGTGAGCCTGATCCCCTTCTTCCTGGTGAACGGCATCCTCACCGGCTGGCTGCTCGATGAGCCCATCGTATGGTACAACAACGCGGAGAACCTGGGGGTCCGCCTGAACACCATCCCCATCGAGGACAGCCAGTACCTGCTGTTCTTCCTGCTGCTCACGCTCACCTTCTACGAGCGGCCGTTGAAGCGCGAACATGGCGACCTGCCGGAGGTGGGTCACCCTTGAGCCGCCCTCCACTGCCCATGCCAGCGCTTGAGCGCTGAGGCCGAGATCACCACGTACACCAGGTACAAGCCTGCGTACCACCACAGCCCCAGCAGCACGTACAGCACAATGGCCACCGCATCGGCCAGGATCCAATAGGCCCAGTTCTCCAGCACCTTGCGAGCCAGCATCCAGGTTGCCAACAGGCTGAATGCCGTGGCGAAGCCATCCAGG
>JBIJCH010000414.1:0-2600 GCA_044344815.1 Flavobacteriales bacterium
GACCGCATTCGTCGGCTACGATGAGCTGAGCACTGAGGCCCGCATCCTCCGCTACCGCAAGGTGAGCGGCAAGGGTGGCGACCAGTTCCAGCTCGTGCTCGACCGCACGCCGTTCTATGCGGAAGGTGGCGGTCAGGTGGGCGACCAAGGCTGGCTGATCCAAGGTGCGGATCAAGTAGAGGTCATCGACACCAAGCGCGAGAACCAGCTGATCGTGCACTTCACCAAGGAGCTGCCGAAGGACGTGAGCAAGCCGCTCACCGCGCAGGTGAACACCCAGCGCCGCGGCCTCACCGCACGCAACCACACGGCCACGCACCTGCTGCACCATGCACTGCGCAAGCACCTGGGCACGCACGTGGAACAGAAAGGTTCGCTCGTGGCGCCGGACCGCCTGCGCTTCGACATCAGCCACTTCGCCAAGGTGACGCCCGAGGAACTGGCCACCATCGAGCGCGAGGTGAACGCCATGATCACCGACGACATCGTGTTCGAGGACAAGCGCAACATGCCCATCGCCGAGGCGAAGGCCATGGGCGCCATGGCGCTCTTCGGTGAGAAGTACGGAGACAACGTGCGCGTGGTGAAGTTCGGGCCCAGCATCGAGCTCTGCGGTGGTACGCACGTGCCCCGCACCGGCGTCATCGGTCCCTTCCGCATCGTGAGCGAGAGCGCGCTGGCCGCGGGCATCCGCCGCATCGAGGCCATCACCAGCGTGGAGGCCGAGCGCATGATCAACGAGAAGCTCGCGAAGCTGGAGGCCATCGGGGTGCTCCTGAAGAACCCTGCGGACATCGTGGCCGCCGTGCAGAAGCTGGTCGACCAGACCAATGCCCAGGGCAAGGAGCTGGAGAAGCTTGCCAAGGAGAAAGTGAAGGGGCTGGCCGCGAGCCTGCCCGCCCAGGCGAAGGCCAGCGGCAAGGGTGGTCGTGTGCTCATTCAGCTGCTCGACCTCGATGCACAGGGCCTGAAGGACCTTGGTCTTCAGCTCCGCGACCAGCACGCCGACCTGGCCTTCGTGGCCGGTTCGGTGGTGGACGGCAAGCCCCAGCTGGTGGTGTCGCTCGGCAAGGCCTTCATGGAGGCCAGTGGTCTGAAGGCCGTGGCCATCATCAAGCAGATCGGGCCCGAGATCAAGGGCGGCGGCGGCGGCCAGCCCGACCTGGCCACGGCCGGTGGGAAGGAGCCTGCGGGCATGTCGGCCGCCCTCAGCAAGGCCGGGTCCCTGCTGGCCTGATCAGGGTGCGAAAAAGCCGCCCTTGGGCGGCTCTTCGGAAGTTCACCATAGGACAGGCCTGCTGGCCACGGCCCGTGACAAGGGTAGGGGTGCCTGTCGGCCTCGCCACGGCCCCGCCATCAGGCGAGGCTAGGACGCGGCTTTAAAGGGCGGGCAGGGGGCGGCGCCACCGGCTTGCCGTACACCGGGCCCATGTAGCGGGAGTCGTAGCTCAGGCCAAGGTTCAGGATGTAGATGCCGTTGAAGAGCACCACCAGCACGTAGTCCAGCATGGTGCGCTTGCCGAAGCTCTGGGCCACCTCGATCCACACCTTGGGCAGCATGTACAGCTGGCCGTAGATGGGGATCAGGAACAGCCACAGGTGGCTCGCCGGGCGCCCCACGATCTTCAGGAACACGATGAAGTTCCAGATGGGCACGATGGCGGCGATGCCGGGCTGGCCGGCCTTGTCGTAGAGCTTCCACTGGGCCATGATGGCGATGATGCCCAGGAAGGCCAGACCGTAATAAAGGGCGTCCCCGAAAAGGACATACAGGTCGTGGTGGATGTTCTGCAGCAGTTCCATGGTCCTGAAGTGTTGATTGGACGTAGTTCTTCCCCGAGGTTCTATCCAAAGAACGCATGCCTTCGGGGAGGGTTGCCTCCCTATGGACGCTCCGGACCCCCCGGTTGCTGTTCACAAGTCGGTCCGCTGGCGGTTTCCAACGGCCAACGGGCCCTTCCCGGGCACCAACGGATCAGGGGCGGGGGGTGGCGTAGGCCTTCACATCGGCCTCGGTGATCTCCTTGCCCGAGAGGATGACCAGGCGCTCGATCACATTCCGCAGCTCCCGTACGTTGCCGGTCCAGGGCAGCTTCTGGAGGGCGGCCAAGGCCTTGTCGGCGATCTTCTTGGGGGCGATGCCCTGTTCGGAGCACACCTGTTCGATGAAGTGCCCGGCCAGCAGGGGGACGTCCTCCAGGCGTTCGCTTAGGCTGGGCACGTGGATGGGGATCACGCTCAACCGGTGGAACAGGTCCTCGCGGAAGCGCCCCTCGGCGATCTCCTTCTTCAGGTCCTTGTTGGTGGCGGCGATCACCCGCACGTCCACCTTGATGTCCTTGTCGCCGCCCACGGGGGTGATGCGGTTCTCCTGCAGGGCGCGCAGCACCTTGGCCTGGGCGGCCAGGCTCATGTCGCCGATCTCGTCCAGGAAGAGGGTGCCGCCGTCGGCCAGCTCGAACTTGCCCTTGCGGTCCTTGATGGCGCTGGTGAAGCTGCCCTTCACATGGCCGAAGAGCTCGCTCTCGATGAGCTCCCCGGGGATGGCGGCGCAGTTCACTTCCACGAAGGGCCCCTGGGCGCGCTGGCTCTTCTCGTGG
>JBIJCH010000049.1:0-10075 GCA_044344815.1 Flavobacteriales bacterium
TCGTCATCGCCGGTGGAGGAGTCGCTGTCATCGCACGGGGTCCCTGGCAGGTCCGCTCCCCCCGGCACACCGACGCAATCGATCAGGAGACCGGCACAGGTGCAATCAATACCCCAGATGTCATCGCCCGTGGCCGCATCGCCATCATCACAGGGCGTACCCGGCAGGTCCGCTCCGCCCGGCACTCCGGTGCAATCGATCAGCAGGCCCGCGCACACGCAGTCCACGCTCCACGTGTCATCGCCGGTGGCCGCATCCCCGTCATCGCAGGGCGTGCCCGGAAGGGCGCCACCACCGGCCAGGCCCTGGCAGTCGATAAGCTGCCCGGCGCAGGTGCAATCCACCTGGTAGACGTCATCGCCGGTGGCCGGGTCTGCATCGTCACAGGGCGTTCCCGGCAGCAACGCACCACCCGGATCACCGGCACAGTCGATGAGCTCACCCGCGCACACGCAATCGATCGTCCATCGGTCGTCGCCCGTGGCGGGGTCGCCATCATCACAGGCCACCCCGGGCAGGTCGGGACCTCCCGACACGCCGTTGCAGTCGACCACCGGAAGGATGGTGTTGCCATAGCTGATGCACAAGCGTGCCGCCTTGGCGGGATCCTGGTCGCGGCTGTACGCTTGCCGGCGGCCGGTGCCCTGCACCAGGACGACCATGGCGTTGCCCGGCGTCCATCCGGGTCGCGTCACCACCTCCTCCACGAGTGCGGCGAGGTTGGGCGTGCGCTGTCCCGGGCCGGCCTCATCAGGAACCGTCCACGGTCCCGGGTTCCACCCCACGGCTGCCGTGGTGCGGGGCCGCTGGCTCACCCCGAAGGGCACCAGGTTGAAGGCCCCGGCATTGTTGGCCGCCTGGGCCTGGATGGTGAGCGCGCAGGGGTCCACGTTCGCCGTGCCCCGCGTGGTGAACTGGATGTCGGCCGTGATGATGTCGGCCCCGTTGGGCACCTGCACGCCTTGGAAGCGCAGGCCCACCACCTGGAGGCCGCGCGGACTTCCGGGCTCACCATCGAGCGCCAGGTCGATGGAACCGGTGTTCAGGCTGATCGAGCCGAAGGAGGCCTCCTCCACATCGGGGTTCCCGGACGTTCCCACGGTGTAGCACACGGTGGAATCGATGCAGGCGTTGCTTCCGCCGCACACGCCGCACAGGTCGACCACAGCGCCGCCACCGGGAACACCGAAGCAGTCGATCAGCTCGCCGGCGCAGGAACAGTCGGCACGCCAGAGGTCATCGCCGGTGGCAGGATCGCCATCATCGCAGGGGGTGCCGGGAAGCGCCGTGCCGTTCACGGTGCCTTCGCAGTCGATGGACGTGCCCGCGCACACGCAGGCGGCCGTCCAGGCATCGTTGATGGTGAGCACCACCCCGTCATCGCAGGGCGATCCGGGAAGCGCGGGCCCGCCGGGCACGCCCAGGCAGTCGACCACCTGGCCCACGCACTGGCAGCCGGTCGTCCATGCATCGTTCGCCGTACCCGCGTCCAGGTCGTCGCAGGGCGTGCCGGGCAGCGCCGGGCCTTCGAACACCCCGAGGCAGTCGAACAGTTCACCGGTGCACTGGCAGGAGGCGTCCCATGCATCATTGATGGTGAGCGTGTTGCCGTCGTCGCAGGCGGAACCGACCACGTCCGTTCCGCCGAGCACGCCCTGGCAGTCGAACTGGACCGAGGTGCCCGGCAGGTAGCTGATGCAGAAGCGCGCCGCCTTGGCGGTATCCTGTTCCGCCTGGTAGGCCGAACGCCCGCCTGAACCGGTGATGCGCACGAGCATCGCATTGCCCGGCACCCACTGCGGCCTGCTCACCACCTGCTGCACAAGCGTGCTGAGGTCGGGTGTGCGCTGGTCGTTGCCCACCTCATCCACCAAGTCCCACACCGGGATGGACCAACCGACCGGCGCGGTGCACGTGCGCGTGCTGATGTCGTTCAGCAGGAAGCCGATGGGAGCGGCATCGTCCGTGTTCTCCACGGCCACCTGCAGGTTGCTGGCTCCGAAGGCGTAGGTGGAAGCGGCCGTGAACTGCACGCGCGCCTGTACCACCTGGGCACCCTGCGGCACATCAAGCTGGTCGAAGTGCAGCCCGATGCGCTGGTCGCCACGCCAGTCGGGCACCTCGCTGTCGTGCACCAGGTCGAGCGGGCCCACGGCGGGGTACATGTCCCCGTTGCTGGCCTCCTCCACATCGGCCGACCCGTCGGGCAGCACGCGGGCGCACACCGTGATGGAACCGATGAGGCAGTCGTTGGTGCCGTTGCACACCCCGCAATCATCCAGCACGGCCGTTCCACCGGGAACGCCCGCGCAGTCGAACGGAAGGCCCACGCACACACAATCAGCGTCCCAGGCATCGGCCCCGGTGGTCGCATCCCCGTCATCACAGGGCAAGCCCGGCAAGGCTCCACCACCGGGCACACCCTGGCAATCGATCAGCAGTCCCAGGCAGGTGCACGTGGCGTCTAGCACGTCGGTCACCGTTCCGGGGTTCCCGTCATCGCACGGTGAACCGGGCTGGCCGGACACGAAGGGACAGCCATCCTGCGCATCGCACACGCCATCCGCGTCAGCGTCGGGAAGCGGCGTGCCCGCACAGCCGCATGAAGGGCCGATGATGTCATTGGAGGTGCAGGCGTTCCCGTCGTCGCAAGCGGCGCCGGGGTTCGGGCCGTTCGGACAGGGGTCGATCGCGTTGCAGAGGCCGTCGCCATCGCTGTCGGGGACGGGGGTGCCCACGCACTGGCAGGACCCATTGAGCAGATCACCGGTCGTGCAGGGGTTCCCATCGCTGCAGGGCGAGCCCACGGACCCCGGAACGCCCGGGCAACCGTCGAGGACATCGCAAATGCCGTCGCCATCGCCATCGGGCAGCGGGGTGTACACGCAGCTTCCGTTCACGCACTGGTCGCTGGTGCACACGTTGTTGTCATTGCACACCACGGACGTGCCCACGCACTGGCAGGCGCTGTTCCAGGTATCGTTGATCGTGCAGGCCACACCGTCGTTGCACGGGGTGCCGGGCAGGGCCGAGCCGCCGGGCACGCCCTGGCAGTCAACCGGTACGCCCACGCATTGGCAGCTGGCCGACCAGGTATCGTTCACCGTGCCCGCGTTGCCATCGTTGCACGCCGTACCGGGAAGGGCGGTACCACCCACCACGCCAAGACAATCCGTGGGGGCCCCGCCGATGTTCAGGTCGCCGAAGCGACCGATGCTGAGGTTGTAGTACGTGCCGCTGAACCCGGACTCGAGCTTCAGGGCGCGCACCATGTAACGCACGGTACCGCTCAGTCCGGTGATGTTGTCGGTGAAGGTGAGGCCCGTGACCGCGGAGGCCGTGCGGCGCTCCCAGGCCTGGGTGCTGTTGTTGTACCGGTACACGTGGTAGCCCAGCACGGCATCGGCCGAGGCGCCCCAGGCGATGTTCGCCGCGGAACTGTTCACGAACGTGCAGGCCACGGTGCCCGGCGGCCCCACCATGTGCATGCGCAGGGTCGGATCGCCCATCAGGGCGATATGCACGCGGCCCGCATTGGGGTTATTGGGCTCGTAATGGTTGTTGCCGTTGTTCTGCGTGAGCAGCGCCTCGTACCCGATGGTCTCCCCAAGGCCCATGTGGTGCATGAACCAGTTGGGGTAGCCCGCCCAGCAGCTGGTGAGGATGCGCCCCGTGGCCATCGAGGCCCGCATGAAGTTGTTCTGGCAATCGAAGTCGCCGAAGTAGCTGCCGAACAGGATGCTGAACACGCCCTGCAGGTTGCTCGTGGCGAACTGCTGCGTGGAGCCCACACCGAACGAGTTGTCCCACCAGCCCGGGCCGCAGCCATAGCTCCACAGGTAGCTCTGGCCGGTCATCGCGGTGAAGTAGTCGCCCGCGCTCACGTTCTGCGGACCCACCAGCGGGCCGAAGTTGCGCCAGCCGTTCTGGGCGAAGGCATCACCGTAACCGATGAAGTTGTCGTCGACCACCCCCCGCACCTGGGCGGTGAACTGGCGCATCTTCCACTCGTGAAGCTTGGTGAGGTAGTTGGACAGGAGCGTGGTCTCGTTCTGGCTGAAGGCGGGCAGGTTGAAGAAGTCGATGCGGCCCACACCAAGCTCCACGGCACTGGGCAGGATGCTCTGGTCGTACTTGCCGTCACCGGGCACGTTCGTGTTCCGCGGGTCGTACTGGCCGGTGGCGTTCACGCTGTTGTCGGTCCAGTTGCCGTTCATCTCGCCATAGAAGACATCGGCGGCCCAGGCCCCGTAGTGGTTGCCATGGCCATCGGGGGCCAGGTTCCCCGAGTAGGGCACCGGCACGTGACCGAGGAGCAGCACCTGCTTCACGTTACCGGGGTCGGCGGCGTGGTCGGCCACGATGAGGGCCTTCACGCTCGGTACCGGGGCCGTGCGGCTCACGTCATGCCTGATCACCTTCCAGCCATCCCCTTCCAGGTCCGACTGCAGTTGGGCGATCTGGGTGGCGAGCGAGGAGGTGAAGGTGTTGTCCACGATCAGCACCAGCTTCCCGCGGTTCTCCACCATGGGCACCTCGATGCCCGCGTTCACGTAGCCGAACCCGTTGCCCAGATTCGTGGTGGTGCGCACCACCTTGTACTCGTAGTTGGACCCCACCGAAACGGTGTTGTCCGTGTACTGCAGCGCGCCGGCGGGGAGGCTGGCGATGGCGCCTCCCCACGAGGTGCCGCCCTTCAGCTTGCGGAAGACCGAGAAACCCGTGGTGCTGGAGTGGGCCGCCCAGTTGAGGGTGATGGACGGTGGGGTCGCTGTGACCGTGGCCCATAGCTGCACGCTGCGGTCGTGGGCGAACGTCTGCCCAGCGGCCGCCCTCGGCATGAGGCCTGTTACGACCAACAGGAGAAGGATCAGGAGCGACCGGTGCATTGGGCTGAAAAAGGCCGCCAAAAATAGCCCCCTGAGCTACCCGCAACGGGCCGCGCCCCTGGGATCGTGGATAACTCGTGGTCACCAGCCTAACGCCTGTCCCAACCCGCTGCACGTCAGCCCCTTGCGCCCGCTCACCGCCCGCACGCCATTATCCCCGGCCAAATGACGCCGAACATGGAAAAACAGGCGACGAAACGTTAATTTCATGCGCCCGGACCATTAACATGGAGACCAGCGCAATAGGAATGTCCCACGGAGGAACCTGCGGGCACGTCGGCCCGTATGATGGTGTTCGTTGGATGGAACGCCGGAAGCTGGTGCGTTCCGGTATTGTAGGACCAGTTCATCAGACCCTTGAATGACATCGAACGAGAAGCCCCTGCCACACGACCTGGCCGCCCTGTTGGATGCCGCCTTCCATGACGGCAGGGAACGGAACGCCCTGATCGCCGGTGACCGTGAGTACAGCTGGACGGCGCTCGACCGATCGATGCGGCGGCTGGCCAGGGGACTGCAGGAGACAGGTGCCGGTCCGGGTCATACCATCGGCATCTGCCTCGACCGCTCCCCCGAGCTCGTCATCTCCGTCCTCGGCATCGTGCAGGCCGGCGCCGCCTATGTGCCCATCGACCCCACCTACCCCGCCGAGCGCATCGCCGGTATGCTGGAGGATGCGAAGCCGCCGGTGGTGATCACCAGCAAGGTCCACCAACACCTCTTCAAGGGCACACAGGCCAGGGTCATCCTCATCGAGGACATCGACCTGGAGAATGGTCCCCAGTTCGAAGGCCCCTGCCCCGCCACACCGGACGACCTGCTCTACGTGCTCTTCACCAGTGGCAGCACCGGCCGCCCCAAGGGTGTGGCGATGCACCACGCGCCGCTCACCAACCTGATCCAATGGCAGCTGCGCACCAGCGTGTGCAAGGCGGGTGACCGCACCCTGCAGTTCGCGCCGATCAGCTTCGACGTGAGCTTCCAGGAGATCTTCACCACGTTCGCCCAAGGCGGCACGCTGGTGCTGATCACCGATGAGGACCGCCTGAACAGCACGCAGCTCCTACGGAAGATCATCGCCCAGAAGATCAACCGCATCATCGTGCCCTTCGTGGCGCTGCAATACCTGGCCGAGGCCGTGGAGCGCACCAGCGAAGTGCCGTCCACGCTGAAGGAGGTCTTCACCAGCGGCGAGCAACTGAAGATCACGCCGGCCATCGCGAACCTGTTCAAGCAGCTGCCCGGCTGCCGCTTCTGCAACCAGTACGGCCCCACTGAAGGCCATGTGGTGAGCGAGTTGGAGCTGAAGGGCGATCCATCGACCTGGCCAGCACTGCCCAACATCGGCACCGCCATCGACCACGTGAAGCTCTACGTGCTCGATGAGCAGATGAAGCCCGTCGCGAAAGGCGAGGAAGGTGAACTCTACCTCGGCGGCGCCTGCGTAGCGAAAGGCTACATCGGTCGCGACGACCTCACTGCGGAGCGCTTCCTTGCGGACCCCTTCATCCCCGGTGGTCGTCTGTACAAGACCGGCGACCGCGCGGCGGAACTCCCCAACGGCGAGATCGACTACAAGGGCCGCATCGACGGCCAGGTGAAGGTGCGTGGCTACCGCATCGAACTGGGTGAAGTGGAGGTGGCCATGGAGAAGCACCCCGCAGTGGAGCAGGCCGTGGCCACCGTCCGCGAGGACCGACCAGGACTGAAACGCCTCATCGGGTACTACGTCGCGAAGAGCGAGGTGAGCACGAACGAGCTGCGCAAGCACCTCGCCTCCCTCCTGCCCGATTACATGCAGCCTTCCGCCTTCGTGGCCGTGAAGGAGCTGCCCCGTACACCCAGCGGCAAGATCGACCGCAAGGCCCTGCCCGCTCCCGATGTGAAGCGCCCCGACCTCGACGTGGCCTTCGCCGCACCAACGAGCGATGTGCAGAAGACGCTCGCCAACGTGTGGGCCGACCTGCTCGGCATCGACCGCGTGGGCATCGACGACAACTTCTTCGACCTCGGCGGTAACTCGCTGCTGAGCATCCAATGCGTGGCGCAGTTGGAAGGCCACGGCCTGAAGCTGCCGATCGTGAAGCTCTACCAGCATCCGACCGTTCGCGCTTGCGCGGCATTCTTGGAAGGAGATGCCGGCTCGACCTCTCCTGCAGAAATGGCCAAAGCCCGCAAGCAACGGGCCGGGCAGGAGCCCGGCATGTCCATCGCCATCATCGGCATGAGCGGCCGCTTCCCCGGTGCGGAGAACGTGGAGCAGCTGTGGCAGAACCTGCTGGCGAAGAAGAACAGCATCAGCACCTGGAGCGCGGAGGAGATCGATCCCAGCATCCCCGCCGAGCTGCGCAACGACCCGGACTATGTGAAGGCGCGCGGCGTGATCGCCGATGCCGACAAGTTCGACCATGGCTTCTTCGGCGTGAACCCCAAGGTGGCCGCGCTGATGGACCCGCAGCAACGCGTGTTCCTGGAGACAGCCTGGGCCGCACTGGAGGATGCCGCCTACGACCCCGCGCAGTTCGCCGGGCTCATCGGTGTGTACGCCGGCATGGGCAACAACACCTACTTCACCCGCAACGTCATCGGCCACCCCGAGCTCATCGAGCAGGTCGGCGACTTCGCGGTGATGACGGCCAATGAGAAGGACTACATCGCCACGCGCCTCGCGTTCGAGTTCGACCTGCGCGGTCCGGCATTGAGCATCCACACCGCGTGCAGCACCTCGCTGGTAGCGATCGCCCAGGCCTTCAAGGCGCTGCGTGACGGCGAATGCGACATGGCGCTGGCCGGTGGCATCGCGATCACAGCGCCGGTCAACAGTGGCATCGTGTACAACGAGGGCGGCATGTACAGCCCTGACGGCAGTACACGCACCTTCGATGCGAACGGCAAGGGCACCTCGTTCAGCGACGGTTGTGGCATCATCGTGCTGAAGCGCTTGGATGACGCGGTGCGCGACAAGGACCACATCTACGCGGTGATCAAGGGCGCCGCGCTGAACAACGACGGCAGCGACAAGGCCAGCTTCACCGCACCCAGCGTGCGCGGCCAGGCCGAAGTGATCGCCATGGCGCAGGCCGATGCGGGCGTGACGCCGGAGCAGATCACGTATGTCGAAGCGCACGGCACCGCCACCCCCCTCGGCGACCCGATCGAGGTGGAGGCGTTGACGTTGGCGTTCAATGGCGGTGACGCGATCCCGGGTCAAGCCCGGTATGACAAAGACCAATGGTGCGCCCTAGGCTCCATCAAGAGCAACATCGGTCACCTCACCGCCGCAGCTGGTGCTGCGGGCGTGATCAAGACCGCGCTCGCCCTTCAGCTGGAGAAGATCCCGGCGAGCATCGGCTTTGAGAAGCCGAACCCCGCCATCGACTTTGCGAACTCTCCGTTCCGCGTCGCGCAGGACAACCTCGCCTGGCCGCGTGTGCCGGGCACACCGCGCATCGCCGGGGTGAGCAGCTTCGGCGTGGGCGGCACCAACGCGCACGTGATCCTCGCGGAGCCTCCGGTGGCCGTGGCCTACAGCGCTTCGCGCAGCAAGCAGTTGTTCCTGCTCAGCGCGAAGAGCAGGACCAGTCTCGATGTCATGACGGACAACCTCCGCACCTGGCTCGAGGCACATCCGGAAGCATCGCTCGCGGACGCCGCCTACACCCTGCAGGTGGGCCGCCGGCAATTCAAGCACCGTCGGCTCATCGTCGGCGGCAGCCATGGTGAAGTGATCGAGGCCATCGCCAACAAGGACACCACCCTGATCGGCACGCGCGAGCTGCACGAAGCCGCCCCCGGCGTGGTGTTCATGTTCCCCGGCCAGGGTTCGCAGTACGTGAACATGGGCCGCGACCTCTGCGAGAGCGAGCCCGTCTTCAAGCAGCACTTCGACCGTTGCTGCGAGCTTTTCAGCAAGGAGTTCGGGACGGACCTGAAAGCCATCATTTTCTCCGAGGCCGAGTCAGCCTCCGCCAAGGCTGCGGCGGACGAGCAACTGAAGCAGACCATCTACACACAGGCCTCGCTCTTCACCATGCACTACAGCCTCGCGAAGCTGTGGATGCACTGGGGCATCACGCCCGACGCGATGATGGGCCACAGCATCGGCGAGTTCGCCGCGGGCTGCCTGGCCGGCGTGTTCTCGCTGGAGGATGCCGTGAAGCTCGTGGCCAACCGCGGCCGCATGATGCAGGAACTGCCCGGTGGCAGCATGCTCAGCGTGCGCGCGGCGGAGGAGGACGTGGCGAGGCGCCTGCCCGCAGGATGCTCGATCGCCGCGAACAACGGTCCGCAGCTGTGCGTGGCCAGCGGTCCGCACGAGGCGATCGCGAAGCTGCAGAACGACCTGGAGAAGGACGGCATCACGTGCAAGCTGCTGGTGACCAGCCACGCCTTCCACAGCCCGATGATGGATGCCATCGTGGAGCCCTACCGGAAAGTGGTGGAGCGCGTGAAGCTGCATGCACCGCGCATCCCCATCGTGAGCACCGTCACCGCCGGATGGCTGAAGGACGACGAGGCCACATCGCCGAAGTACTGGAGCGACCACCTGCGTGCCACGGTGCGCTTCGCACAGGCCGTGAAGTTCGCATGGGCTGATGCGGACCCCGCCGACGCGAAGGCTGTGGCGGGCTCGCGTGTGATGCTGGAAGTGGGTCCGCGCACCACCGCGACCACGCTCGCACGCCAGCAGAGCGCGGACACCAAGAAGCAGGTAGCGGTGGCTTCTCTGGGGGATTCCGCCGGCCATGGCAACGAGCTCACGCAGCTGTTGAAGGCCGTGGGCGGCCTGTGGCAGAGCGGCGTGCTCATCGACTGGAACAGCTTCTACGAGCGCGAGGAACGGTGCCGCATCTCGATGCCGACCTACGCCTTCGAGCGCATCCGCCACTGGGTGGATCCCGTGGCCATGGTGGCCGATGGCGGAAGGGCAGTTGCCTCCACCACGATCGAAGCACCGGTGCCCAACAGCGGTGACGCCAACCTTTCACCGAAGGAGGCGCTGATCGCACAGATCAAGCACCTGCTGGAAGAGAGCTCCGGCCTGGAACTGGCGGAGGCCGGCAACGAGGAGACCTTCCTGGAGATGGGCCTCGATTCGTTGTTCCTCACGCAGGTGGCCACTTCGCTCAGCAAGAAGTTCGGCGTAAAGATCTCGTTCCGTCAATTGAACGAAGAGGTCCCGACCC
>JBIJCH010000417.1:0-2585 GCA_044344815.1 Flavobacteriales bacterium
TCTGGTGCGTGGAGGCGGTGTTCAGCGAGCTCAAGGGGGTGCACTCCGTCACCTCGGGCTATGCGGGCGGCCATGTGCCCGACCCCGACTACAAGCTCGTGTGCACCGGCACCACCGGCCATGCGGAGGTGGCGCGCATCGTGTACGACCCCAAGGTCATTTCGTTCGATGAACTGCTGGAGGTGTTCTGGCAGACGCACGACCCCACCACACTGAACCGCCAGGGCGCCGATGTGGGCACCCAGTACCGGTCGGTGATCTTCTACCATAGCGAGGACCAGCGTGCCAGGGCCGAGCATTACAAGGCCGAACTGGACCGCAGCGGTGCCTTCCCGGCTCCCATCGTCACGGAGATCTCGCCCCTGCCGGTCTTCCACCCGGCCGAGGGCTACCACCAGAACTACTACGCCGAGAACCCCGGACAGGGCTATTGCCAGTACGTGATCAGGCCCAAGATGGAGAAGTTCCGCAAGGCCTTCGCCGACCGCTTGAAACGTTGAGGTGGTTCCGGCACGGGGTTGGCAGATGCCCACTGCCGGAGGGCACGTACCTTGCGCCCACCGCCCAATACCCATGCGCAACCTTCTGATGACGGCGCTGATCCTCGCAACAGCGCAAGGACAGGCCCAGGACACCACCTGGAACCACGTACGCAACGGTGGGTTCGAGCAGGTGACGAAGGTGCCCTACACCTTTGACCAGTTCGCCGTGGCCGACGGTTGGAAGAACATCACCATCGGTCTTTCCGAGATGTTCGACAGCACGGCGACCGCCAAGACCGTAGGCCTGCCGGCCAATGAGTACGGGACCGTGAAGCCCAGCGAAGGCGCCCGCTGCGCCGGTTTCTTCGCCTGGAAGGATGACATGCGCCGCAATTGGGACGGAGGGTCGGAGGATCCCTTCATGAAAGGATGGAGCGCGTACTCGGAGTACCTGATGACGCAATTGAGCGAGCCGCTGAAGGAGGGCCGTACCTACGCGATCAGCATGGACGTGATGCTCGCGGGGAACAGCGATCGGGCCGTATCGGGCATCGGCGCCTACTGCTCGCCGGTGCCGCTCCGCTATGAACATCGCCGTTTCCTGGAGGAGAAAGCCCAGGTGGCCACCGATGACATCCTGGCCGAGCGGGGCAAGTGGGTGCGGATCACGGGCACCTTCGAGGCCGATGGTGGTGAGCAGTACCTCATCCTTGGTGTGTTCCCCTATGTGGGCTGGGACCAGAAGCGCATCGTGGAGGGGCTCGACAACCAGTACGCGTATTATTACGTGGACAACGTCTCCTTGAAGGTCGCGCCGCCGCAGGAGTGATCCGAACTCCCTGTCGTAATTGAACTACGTGCGGCGAGGTTGTAGGTGCTAGTTTTCGCCCGTGCCTTACTCGACAGGCTACCGGGTGCGCCGTTCCCGACCGTGGTCGTTGGACGGCCTTTGACCCCTTTGACCATCATCAACCCCGATACCATCACATGATGAACACTACCCTCCGACACATGGGCTTTTCCATGGCCATGCTGGCCGCTACGGGCCTCTCGGCCCAGACCGCCGGCCCGAACCTGGTGAAGAACCACAGCTTCGAGGACCACGCCAGGCCGGTGACCACGTGGGACCAACTGGACCGTACCAGTGGCTGGACCAATGCCAATGGAGGCTCCTGCGACATCTTCACCGATGCCGCCAAAGGCACCACCGTGGGCATACCCACCAACGAGCTCGGAGCCAACACCAATGCCGCTGATGGCAAGTACTACGCCGGCTTCGTGGCCTACAAGGACGACCAGCGCCCCAACTGGGACCGCTTGCTGGACGGCCGGGAGGACCCCTACCGGCCTGCCTTCCAGGGCTACAGCGAGTACATGCAGGTGGAGCTCGCCAGCCCGCTCACGGCAGGCCAGGAGTACGATATCAGCATCAAGATGAAACTCGCCTCGAACAGCGACCGTGCCGTGTCCGGTATCGGTGCCTATTGCTCGCCGGTCCCGCTGGCCTACAAGCATCGCCATTACCTGGATGAAAAGGCCCAAGTGGTGAGCAAGGCCGTGGTGAGCGACAAGCAGAACTGGACCGAGGTGAAGGGTTCGTTCGTGGCCGACGGCTCCGAGAAGTTCATCGTCATCGGGGCGTTCCCGGCCGCCGGTATGGAGAAGACCAAGGTGGTGGAGGGTGCGGACAACCAGCGGGCGTACTACTACGTGGACGCCGTGAGCCTCACCATCCATCCGGAACCCGACACCGATGGCGATGGTGTGATCGACAAGGAGGACAAGTGTCCGCAGACCCCCGGTCTGGCGAACTTGGGCGGTTGCCCCGATGCGGATGGTGATGGTGTGACGGACGCCATGGACGCCTGCCCCCAGCTCGCCGGTCCGGCCGACAAGCAGGGCTGCCCCGACAGTGACGGTGATGGCATCAGCGACAACCTGGACAAGTGCCCCAAGGTGCCCGGCGTGGCCAGCATGCGCGGTTGCCCCGAGGTGAGCGAGAAGACGAAGAAGCTCTTCGAGAAGGCCCTCACCGGCATCCAGTTCGAGACGGGGAAGAGCACCATCAAGAAGGTGAGCTACCCGATCCTCGACCAGGTGGTG
>JBIJCH010000419.1:0-2573 GCA_044344815.1 Flavobacteriales bacterium
ACAAGAACATCACCGTGAAGGTGCCCATGACCCGCGACGGTGTGAAGGCCATCAAGTACTTCAGCGGCAAGGGCATCAAGACCAACTGCACCCTGGTGTTCAGCCCCGGGCAGGCGCTGCTCGCCGCCAAGGCCGGCGCCACCTACGTGTCGCCCTTCATCGGCCGCCTGGACGACGTGAGCACCGACGGTGTGGCGCTGATCGAGAGCATCCGCACCATCTACGACAACTACGGCTACGCCACGCAGATCCTGGCCGCCAGCGTGCGCCACCCCATGCACATCATCCAGTGCGCCGAGGTGGGCGCCGACGTGGCCACCTGCCCGCTCAGCGCCATCGTCGCCCTCTTCGACCACCCGCTCACCACCATCGGCCTGGAGAAGTTCCTCGCCGACCACAAGAAGGCCCAACAGGCCACGGCGAAGGCTTGAGGCCTCGACCGCGCGCCTGACAGGCTTGGCCGTTCCCGCTCCGCTTCCAGCATGCTGATCACCGTCCACCCGAAGGACCCCGAGCCGCGGAAGATCCGCAGCATCGTGGAGCGCCTGAACGAAGGCGCGGTGGTGGTCTGCCCCACGGACACCGTCTACGCCTTCGTGTGCAGCGCGCACCAGCCCAGGGCCATCGAGCAGGTGGCGAAGCTCAAGGGTGCGAAGCCGAACAAGGCCGACCTCTCGCTCATCTGCAAGGACCTCAGCCAGCTCTCGCTCTACGCGCGGGCCATCGACACGGCCTCGTTCCGCATCATGAAGCACGCCCTGCCCGGGCCCTACACCTTCATCGTGCCGGCTAGCACCGAGATCCCGAAGCTGTTCAAGAACAACAGGCACACCGTGGGCATCCGCGTGCCCGACAACAACATCGCCCTGGCGATCGTGCGTGAGCTGGGGCATGCGCTGGTGGTGGCCTCGGTGCACGACCCCGACAAGGTATTGGACTACACCACCGACCCCGAGCGGATCGACGAGCACATCGGCCACCAGGTGGACCTGGTGATCGACGGCGGCATCGGCGGCTTGGAGGGCTCCACGGTGATCGACCTCACGCAGGGTGCGCCCGCGGTGCTCCGCGAGGGGAAGGGTCCGGTGGACGGACTGCTCTAGTCGTCGCTGCGCACACGCTGCCAGGCGTAAGGCAGCTCCTTCGCCAGGTCCATCGGCGTCATGCCATCCATGCCCAGGCGCTCGGCCGCCAGGTCGCCGGCCAGTCCGTGCAGGTGGTTGCCGAGCCAGCAGCTGGCCTGCGCGCTGTAGTCCTGCGCCCGCAGCCCGGTGATCAGTCCGGTGAGCACGTCGCCACTGCCGCCCTTGGCCATGCCGGCGTTCCCGGTGTCGTTGAACACGATCTGGCCGGAACGGTCGCAGGTGGCGCTGGGCGCGCCCTTGAGCACGATGCACAGGCCGTGCTTCACCGCCATGTCGCGGGCCTTCATCAACCGGTCATAGCTGCTGGAGGATGCCCCGAACAGCCGGTCGAACTCCTTGGGGTGCGGGGTGAGGATGGTGTCCTGCGGCAGGTAGGCCAGCCAGGTGCGGTGCTCGGCGAGGATGTTGAGGGCGTCGGCGTCGAGCACCAGGGGCACGCGCGCCTCCTGGATGAGGACTTTCAGAACCGGGGCCGTGCGCGCGTCGGTGCCAAGGCCCGGGCCGATGCCCACGACGGAGGCCCTTTCCAGCTTGGGCAGCGCGGTGGCGCGGTCGGGGTCCGCATCCAGGCTCACGAGCGACTCGGGAACGGCGGCGTGCAGCAGGTCGGTCTCGTCGTTGGGCACGTGCGTGGTGACCAGTCCGGCGCCGCTGCGCACCGCGGCGGACGCGGCCAGCACGGCGGCCCCCAGCATCCCCTTGGAACCCGCGATCAGCAGGGCATGGCCGAAGTCGCCCTTGTGCCCCACGGCAAGACGCGGAAGCAGAAGAGGCTGCAGGTCCTGTGGCTGGATCACCCCGATACGGCAGGGCAGCGACCGGATGAAGCCGGCATCGAGCCCGATCGGCAGCACCTCCACACGACCGTAGTACGCAGCGTTGTCCCGAAGGAGCAGGGCGAGCTTGGGCACCTCGAAGGTGAGGGTGACCGTTGCGCGCACGATGGCCTCGGGGTCGTTGCCCGCATTGTCCTCGCTGAAGAGACCGCTGGGAAGGTCGATGCTGACGATGGGTGCGCCCGAAGCGTTCAGCGCCTGCACCAGCTCCTTCGCCGGGCCGGTGAGGGGCCGCGAGAGCCCGGTGCCGAACAGGGCGTCGATGACGGTGGTGCCTGGCGCCGGCCGGGGCAGTTGGCCGGCATTGTCGGCCATCCGGATGGCCACGCCCATCCCCCGCAGCCGCTCCTGGTTGGTGGCGTTGTCGGGCGATGGGCTTCCGAACACGGCGAGCACCACCTCCACCTCGCGCCCCTGCTGCCGGAGCATCCGGGCGATCGCAAGCCCGTCGCCGCCGTTGTTGCCAGGGCCCGCCACCACCAACAGGGGGCCGGCCGGGAACAGTGCCTGGATGCGGAGGGCACAGGACCTGGCGGCGCGTTCCATGAGGTCGATGGAGGCGACGGGCTCGTGGGCGATGGTATGGGCATCG
>JBIJCH010000355.1:0-3021 GCA_044344815.1 Flavobacteriales bacterium
CGGCTTCTTCGCACAGGAGAAGCCCGCGTACGTGTACCTCGCCGCGGCCAAGGTGGGCGGCATCCACGCCAACAACGTGTACCGCGCGCAGTTCCTGTACGAGAACCTGATGATCGAGAGCAACATCATCCACGCCGCCCATGAGAACGGGGTGAAGAAGCTGCTCTTCCTGGGCTCCTCGTGCATCTACCCGAAGATGGCGCCCCAGCCGTTGAAGGAGGAGAGCCTGCTCACCGGACCGCTGGAGCAGACCAACGAGCCCTACGCCATCGCCAAGATCGCAGGCATCAAGCTGGCCGAGAGCTACCGCCGCCAGTACGGGTGCAACTACATCAGCGCGATGCCCACGAACCTGTACGGGCCCAACGACAACTACGACCTGAACAACAGCCACGTGCTGCCCGCGCTCATCCGCAAGTTCCACACCGCCAAGGTGACGGGCGCGCCCAGCGTGGAGGTGTGGGGCACCGGTTCGCCCATGCGGGAGTTCCTGCACGTGGACGACCTCGCCGACGCCTGCTACTTCCTGATGGGCCACTACGACGAGGAGCTCTTCCTCAACATCGGCACGGGCGAGGACCTTACCATCAAGGCCCTGGCCGAGATGATCAAGGACATCGTGGGCTACACCGGCGAGCTGAGGTGGAACACCGAGAAGCCCGATGGCACGCCGCGCAAGTTGATGGACGTGAGCCGCCTGCACAGCCTGGGGTGGAAGCACCGCATCGGGCTGCGCGAGGGCATCACCGCCGTGTATGCCGAGTTCGCGAAGAGCGCCCCGGAGTCCGCATCCGGGGTGGCGAAGGCCTGACCGACCGCTTTTTTCCGGCGGGGCCCCGGTGCGATCCGCGCCGGGGCCCTTCGCTTGCGGCCCTTGCTGCGGTGATCCTTCTACATTCGCTCCCCCGTGCTCCCCGGGTCGATGCGCCACCTGCTCCGCCTCTTGTTCCCCGCCCTGGCGATGGCCCTGGCCGCAGGCGCGTGCGCGCAGCAGAACGACATCCCGCTCAACCGCGACATCCACCAGGACCTCGACCACAACCACGCTTGCCTCACGAGCACGGTGCACACCGGCCTGCGTCCCTACCTGGAGAGTCGCGTGAACACCGAGGGCGTGATGGGCTACCGGCCGCTCACCGGCCGCTACTACTACGCCTTCACACAGTACCTGTACAAGAAGCACCTGTTCGAGATCCGCGACGGTGACTTCCGGGCGACCATCGACCCGGTGTTCCAGTTCGAGCTGGGCAACGACTTCCGTGATGCGAGCGAGCGCGGCGACTCCACCTTCGGCTACCACAACGCGCGCGGGCTGCGCATCACCGCCGACCTGGGCCCGAAGGTGAGCATGCAGACCACCTTCTACGAGAACCAGGCCCAGCCGCCGATCTACCTGTACCTGTACGCCAACGGGCAGCAGGCGATGCCGGGGCAGGGCCGCATCAAGCAGTTCGGGCAGCGCGCCTACGACTTCACCTGGGCCACCGGCTCGGTGAGCTACACGCCGTGGCGCTGGCTCAACATGCAGTTCGGTCACGGCCGGCACTTCGTGGGGAACGGCTACCGCAGCATGCTGCTCAGCGACAACGCGAGCCCCTATCCGTATCTGAAGCTGTCGGCCATCACCACCAACGGTCGCTTCCAGTACACCACCATCCATGCGAAGCTCGAGGTGTTCGAGCGGCTGCCCACAGGCGAGTCGTCCGAGAGCCTGTTCTACTGGAAGCGCGCCACCTGGCACCATGCCAGCCTGAACATCGGACGCGCCCAGGTGGGCCTCTTCGGCTCCACCGTGTGGAAGAGCATCGACAGCACCGGGGTGCTTCCCATGGACCCGCTGGCGGCGAGCCCGGTGATCGGTCTCAACGCGCTGGTGAACGGCTTCAACGGCCCGCACCACCAGCTGCTCGGCATGGACCTCAAGTTCAAGCTCACCGACCACGGCTTCGTGTACGGCCAGCTGGCCACCGACGGACCCGCCGACGGCCGGGTGGGGTGGCAGGCGGGCGTGCAGTGGTTCGATCTGTTCGGCACGCGGCTGCATGTGCTGCTGGAGTACGACAAGGCGGCGGCCTTCCTTTACTCGAACACCGATGCCCGCGTGAACTACGCCCACATGGGCCAGCCCCTGGCGCACCCCATGGAGGCCTACTTGGACGAGGTGGTGGGCATCGTGGACTGGCGCTGGAAGGACCGGGTCTGGCTGCAGTGCAAGGGCAACCTCGCGTTGCGGCGCCTCGATCCGCAGGAGGAGGACCGCTTCGGCGGCGACATCTTCAAGACGGGAACGCCCGCTGCCGTGAGCGATGGTCCGGAGGAGCGGCAGTTGAGCTATGTGGACCTGAGCGCGTCCTACCTGCTGAACCAGATGACCAACATGCGGTTCACCCTCGGCTGGCAGCTGCGCGACGCCACGCCCGCCCCCGATCAGCTCAACTCCAGCTACCTGTACGCCTCCTTCCGCACGGCCCTCTTCAACCGCTATTACGATCTTTGATCGGCACCCCCCCGCACCGTGAAACAGCATGGTTACATCCTCCTCTCGGGCTTCCTCACGGCCTTCGTGGTGGTGGTGCTCACCATGCCCAGCCTCATCAAGGTGGCGCGGATGAAGCACCTGGTGGACGAGCCCACCGAGGCCCGCAAGCTGCACCACCGGAGCGTGCCCACCATCGGGGGCATCATCATCTTCGCCGCGATCATCTTCTCCTACGCCCTCTGGTTCCCCAAGGGCTCCGTCATCGGCCTGGGCAGCGAGGCATACCGAGAGCTCTACCAGGCCATGGGCTCGGCGTACAAGGACTTCAAGTTCGTGATCGCCGCCATGGTGCTGCTGTTCTTCATCGGCGTGAAGGACGACATCATCGGCTTCTCCCCCGTGAAGAAGCTCCTCGGCCACGTGATCGTGGGCTACATCCTGGTGGTGGTGGGCGGCTTCCGCATCGAGAGCATGCACGGCATCCTCGGGGTGTACGATCTCCCCGTGGAGATCAGCATCGCCTTCAGCTTCTTCGTGTACGT
>JBIJCH010000105.1:0-6905 GCA_044344815.1 Flavobacteriales bacterium
GGTGCTCGTGAACGCCTTCAACCTCATCGACGGCATCGACGGGCTGGCCGGGGGCATCGGCCTGATCGCGGCCATGGCCTTCGGCATCTGGTTGTACTGGGCCGGCGATGTGGCCAACGCCCTGCTGGCCGCGGTGCTCGCCGGCGCCCTGCTCGGCTTCCTGGTGTTCAACTACCACCCGGCGCGCATCTTCATGGGCGACAGCGGCTCGCTCATCATCGGCGCCATCATCGCCGTGCTCGCCATGAAGGTGGTGGACCATGACGTGCGGCGGCTGCCCGTGTGGCTGCGCACGGTGCCCACGCCGCTGTTCGCCATGGCCGTGCTGGCGTACCCGCTGGTGGACACGCTCCGCATCTTCATCTACCGCGCCAGCAAGGGGGTGAACCCGCTGGCGGCCGACCGCAACCACATCCACCACCGCCTCATGGCGCACGGGCTCGGCCACCGCGGCACCACCGCCGTGCTGTACACCTATGCCGTGGTGATGGTGCTGCTGAGCCTGTTCACGCGCGACATCCAGCCGAACGCCGGGCTGCTCGGGCTCGCCGTGGCCGCCCTGGCCCTGGCCATGGTGCCCTTCCTGGTGCCCTTGCGCAAGAAGCCCTGACATGCGCTGGACCGCCACCGCCGCCCTGCTGCTGCCGCTCCTGGTGAGCGGCCAGGCCGGCTTCGTGCCGGTGAGCCGCGTGATCGACGGCCCCTGGACCGCCCGGATGCACGCCTACCGCGGCGAAGGGCACAGCGCCATGCGCCCCTACCTGCGCAGCGACCTCGCCCTGCTGCCCGGTGCCGACAGCCTGCTGGCGCCCGCCCTGCTGCCGGGGATGGCCCGAGCCGAGGACCCCGCCCGGCGCGTGCGCGGGGGACCACTGGTGGACGCCCAGGCCGGTGCCGACCTGCGTGGCTCCGATGTGCTGCGCCACCGCCTCGGCGCCGGCTTCTGGTGCGATGCCGATGCCGGCCGCAACTGGAGCTTCCACCTCGATGGCATGGCCTGGAACGAGCGCTTCCCGCTCTACATCGATTCGCTCGTGCGCTCCACCCAGGTGGCCCCCGGCGAGGGGTACGCCTACGGCGACGGACCCTCCTACACCCACTACGAGGTGAACGGCCATGCCGACGTGGCCGTGGGCAGGTACTTCCATTTCACCCTGGGGCGCGGCCGCCACTTCATCGGTGAGGGCGTGCGTTCCATGTTCCTCAGCGACAACGCGTACAGCTACCCCTACTTCAAGATCACCACCACCGCCTGGCACATCCGCTACGTGAACCTGTTCACGCGCATGAGCGACATCCGGGGGGCGGGTGGCGACCTCGGGGACTACCGGAAGAAGTACGCCAGCTTCCACTACCTCAGCTGGAACGCCTCCAAGCGCGTGAACTTCGGGGTGTTCGAGGCCATCGTGTGGCAGGACAACGACCCCGACTATCCGCGCGGCTTCGACGTGAACTACCTGAACCCCGCGGTGTTCCTGCGGCCGGTGGAGTTCAGCCTGGGCTCGCCGGACAACGCGCTGCTGGGCTTCGCCTTCAATGTGAAGGTGGGGCGGCGGTCGCTCATCTACTCGCAGCTGATGCTGGACGAGTTCCTGTTGTACCAGGTGCGCGCGGGCCAGGGCTGGTTCGGCAACAAGCAGAGCTTCCAGCTGGGCCTGGTGGCCCACGGGGCCTTCGGGAACGAGGCCCTCACCCTGCGCACCGAGCTCAACTACGTGCGGCCCTTCATGTACACCCACAGCGACACCCGGCAGAACTACAGCCACGCCGGTGAGCCGCTCGCGCACCCCTACGGCAGCAACTTCTGGGAGGCGCTGGTGCAGGGCGAGTGGCGCCGCGACCGCTGGCTGGTGCGCGACCTGTTCAGCGTGGCGCAGTTGGGGGCCGACACCAGCAACGCCCCCAACAGCAGCTACGGCAACAACATCTTCCTGCCCGAGAGCGCCAGGCCCCTGCGCGATGGGGTGCGCTACGAGAACGACGACTACTTCCTGGGCGACGTGTCCGACGTATGGATCGTGCACAACGAACTGAGCGCGGGCTACCTGGTGGCGCCGCGGTCCGGCCTGATGCTCGAGCTGGCCTGGACCCTTCGCGCCAGGAACCCCGAGCGCGGCGAGGCCACCTTCGACAACTACGTGCGGGTGGGGTTGGCGGCCTACCTGCGCGACCGGCACGCCGTGCAGGAACCGCGCTACGTGCTGGAATAGGGGCGACCGCGCCGGAGGAACCGCCGGGAGGGGTAATTTCGCCCCGCTTTGCACCGCCCCGGAGCCACCGCCCTTCCCGCCGTGGGGAACCGCCTGAAGGAGTACGCTGCGCTGTTCAAGTTGCGCCTCACCTCCCTGGTGGTGATCAGCGCCGCCTTGGGCTACCTGTTCGGCATCGGCGAAGGGGCCTTCAGCTGGGGCGACCTGCTGCTGCTGAGCCTGGCCGGCACCCTGGTGACCGGCGCGAGCAACGCCTTGAACCAGGTGCTGGAGGTGGAGGCCGACGGTCTGATGAAGCGCACCAGCGAGCGCCCCCTGGTGCGCGAGGCCGTGACCACCACCGAGGCCGTGGCGCTCGCCCTGGTGGCCGGGCTGGGCGGCAT
Source organism: Flavobacteriales bacterium (assembly GCA_044344815.1). Lineage (GTDB taxonomy): Bacteria > Bacteroidota > Bacteroidia > Flavobacteriales_F > PHOS-HE28 > PHOS-HE28. The sequence goes on from JBIJCH010000105.1 coordinate 2,594, forward strand.
CGTGCTGCTGTGGTCCGTCTTCGGGCCCCTCACCGGCATCCTGGGCTTCCTCAGCCTGTTCATGTACGTGGCGCTCTACACCCCGCTGAAGAAGGTGAGCCCCTGGGCCGTGCTGGTGGGCGCCTTCCCCGGGGCCTTCCCGCCCATGCTGGGCAACGTGGCCGCCACGGGCCACTTCGGCCTGGGGCCGGGGCTGCTGTTCGCCATGCAGTTCATGTGGCAGTTCCCGCACTTCTGGGCCATCGCCTGGGTGCTGCACGACGACTACGCCAAGGCCGGCTACCACCTGCTGCCCTCCCGCGGCGGCCAGGACCGGTTCAGCGCCTTCCTGATCCTTTTGTACACCTTGTTCGTTATCCCCGTAGGCATGCTGCCCTGGGTGTTCGATCTCACGGGGCCCTGGTCCGCCGCCGCGGCGGTGGTGCTGGGCGCCCTGATGCTGGTGCCGGCCTTCCGGCTGTACCGCTCGCTGGACCGCAGCGACGCGCGGAAGCTGATGTTCGCCAGCTTCCTGCACCTGCCCCTGCTGCAGCTGGCCTATGTCCTGGACCGCACATGAACGCCACCACCATCCCCACCCCCCTCGAAGGGCAGGCCCCCGGCCTCCGTCTCCGCGTCCGCAAGAACCTCACCTTCCTGCTCCTGTTCGCCATCGTCATGGCCTTCAGCGGCCTGATGAGCGCCTACCTGGTGAGCAAGGGCAGCGTGGATTTCTGGGTGAGCATCCGCATCCCCACCGCCTTCTACTGGAGCACGGCCTTCATCCTGGTGAGCAGCGTCACCGCCCAGCTGGCCTTGGTGATGGCCCGCCGCGGCCGCGCCTCCCTCACCGCCCCCCTGCTGGTGGCCACCCTGGCCCTCGGCATCGCCTTCTCCTTCAGCCAGTTCACCGGCTGGTCGGCCCTGCGGGAGAAGGGTAACTTCTTCAGTTTCAGCAAGGTGCTGCAGAACAACGGGGTGTACGGGGCCGATTACACCATCGCCCGCAAAGGCATCACCCTGGAGCACGAGGACGGGAAGTTCTACCTGCCCGACGACGTGCAACGCGTGAAGCCGCTGAACGACGAGATGGCCGACCAGAGCAACGCCGCCAGCCAGTACATCTACGTGCTCACGGCCCTGCACCTGGCCCACCTCGTGTTCGGCCTGCTGGCCCTGGTGTTCATGGTGGTGAAGGCCCTGATGGGGCGCTACGGGGCCGGCGACACCGTGGGCCTGTGGTCCGGCACCCTCTACTGGCACTTCCTGGGGGGGCTGTGGGTGGTGCTCCTTTCTTTCCTCATCCTCGTTCACTAACATTGCGCCCGAAATCCTTCACATGGCAGGCGAAGCGAGCAAGGCCCTGAGCAACGACGTCCTCTGGGGCGGCGGCCGTTCCCCGTTCAGCATCAGCTACGGGAAGATGATGATGTGGTTCTTCCTGGTGTCCGACGCCCTCACCTTCAGCGGACTGCTGGTGGCGTATGGCTTCGTGCGCCACGCCACCACCGAGGCCTGGCCCATCGGCGAGGAGGTGTTCCGCGCCCTGCCGGGGCTCACGGGCGAGTACCCGCTGATCTACGTGGCGCTGATGACCGCCATCCTCATCTTCAGCTCCGTGACCATGGTGCTGGCCGTGGAGGCCGGTCACCGCATGGACAAGAAGGGCGTGGTGAAATGGCTGTTCTACACCGTGATCGGCGGCGCCTTCTTCGTGGGCTCGCAGGCCTGGGAGTGGAGCCACTTCATCCACGGTGGCGGTGGCTACATCACCGTGGCCAACGGCGACAAGTACTGGGTGCACAACGATGCGCACGACACGCACGACCCCGCCAACGCTGCGGGCTTCCACCTGGTGAAGGCGCTGCCCGGTCACTACCTGAAGGCCGATGAGAGCCATGGCCACGCCCACGTGGAGGGTGCCGAGGCGAAGAAGCTGTGGGACAGCCGCGTGGACTACGTGGACGGCGCGAACATGACGCGCAACGAGTACGGCCCCGCCCAGTACGCCAACTTCTTCTTCTTCATCACGGGCTTCCACGGCTTCCACGTGTTCAGCGGGGTGGTGATCAACCTCATCGTGCTGATCATGGTGGTGCAGGGCGTGTTCCACCGCCGCGGCCACTACGAGATGGTCGAGAAGGCCGGCCTCTACTGGCACTTCGTGGACCTGGTGTGGGTGTTCGTGTTCACCTTCTTCTACCTCCTCTGATCCGTTAACCAAACGCCTTCGCCGAGGCTTCGGCGGTTTGAAATGGAGCGCGACGACATCATCGAATACAGCCTCGACGCCCACCACAGCGAGGAGGCCGGCCGCAATATCCGCCGCAAGATCTGGATGGTGACCCTGCTGCTGGCCGTGGTCACCGCCGTGGAGGTGGCGCTGGGCGCCTACTGGAAGGAGTGGATGCCCAATAGCTGGGGCATGGTGAAGTGGACCTTCATCGTCCTCACCCTGGTGAAGGCCACCTACATCGTGATGACCTTCATGCACCTGGGCGATGAGCGGCGCAACATCCGCAGCATCATCCTGCTGCCCTACGCCCTCTTCATCCTGTACCTGCTCTTCATCGCCATCTGGGAGTCGAACTACGTGAACACGATGCTGGAGATGTTCCAGTGATCCCGTGATGAAGCCCGTCAGCCGCGCCAAGAAGTACGTGGTGCTCGGCTTCCTGCTGGTGCTGGCGCCCGCCCTGTTCCTGATCCTTCGCACTGGGAAGCACAACTTCCAGTACCTGCCCTACTACGGCGAGAAGGAGGTGAACGCCCCCGGCGACACCACCTATTACACGGTGCCGCCCTTCAGCTTCACCGATGCCTACGGGCACATCGTGAACGACAGCACTACCGCCGGCCGCATCATCGTGGCCGATTTCTTCTTCACCACGTGCACCAGCATCTGCCCCATCATGAGCCGGCAGATGCAGCAGCTGCAGTTCAAGCTGGACGAGCCGGCGTTCAAGGACATCCTGTTCCTGAGCCACACGGTGGACCCGGCCAACGACTCGCTGCCCGTTCTGCAGAAGTACGCCCGCAAGCTCGAGGCCGACAGCAGCCGCTGGAAGTTCCTCACCGGCAACGCGGTGGACATCTACCGCCAGGGCAACGCTGGCTACCTGCTGAGCGCGCTGGAGGACAGCACCGCCGCCGAACAGTTCGTCCACGACGAACGTTTCGTGCTCGTCGACAAGCGCCGCCACATCCGTGGCTATTATGACGGCACCGACACCGAGGAGATGAACCGCCTGGTGACGGATCTGAAGATGCTGATGAAGGAGGAGAAGGAACGCGCGCTCAAGGTCGGCCGCTTCGCTGAATGAACGCCAAGCCCTTTCCCGCCGCCACCCTGCAGCTGGCCGAAACGCCCGCCAAGCGCCTCATCTGGATCTTCAGCGCCGTGGTGTTCACCGCCGTGGTGGTGCTCAACCGCATCCAGCTGCCCGCGCCCGAGGGCCTCGACGTGCACGTGTTCGCCAAGGTGAACGCCGTGCTCAACAGCCTGGTGAGCCTGCTGCTGCTCGCGGGCCTGTTCACCGCCAGGGCCGGCAACTGGACGGCCCACCGCAGCGCCATGCTCGGGGCCATGGCCCTCAGCGTGCTCTTCCTGGTCTCCTACATCCTGCACCACCTCTTCGCGGGCGACACGCCCTTCGGTGGCACCGGCACCATCAAGGTGGTGTACTACCTCATCCTCATCGCCCACATCCTGCTGGCCGGCCTCTCGCTGCCCTTCATCCTGTTCACGGCCTACCGGGGCCTCAAGGCCCAGCACCCCGCGCACCGCACCCTCGCCAAGCGCGTGTGGCCGGTGTGGTTCTACGTGAGCGTGAGCGGGGTGGTGGTGTACTTCCTCATCAGCCCGTACTACTGAGCTACCTTTGCTGCATGAGGCGCTGGCTTCCCTTGCTATTGCTCCTGCTACTGGTCATGCCGCCTGAGGCGCTTGCCCAAGGCTGCGCCATGTGCAAGGCCACGGTGGAGAGCGCCCAGGAAGGACAGGGCGTGTTCGGCGGCGAGCAGAGCATCGGCAGCGGCCTCAACGTGGGCATCCTGTTCCTGATCCCGGTGCCCTACATCCTGCTCTTCCTGCTCTTCCGCCGGAAGATCATGGGCTTCTTCAAGGAGTTCGCGAACGCGCAAGGCTGAACAAGCCTCAAGTTCCAAGGCTCAAGCCTGAAGCGATCAGGGTCGCTTGCGCGCTCGCCGTTCATCCTGGAACAAGCGGATGGCACCATGGCCTTTTCGCCGATCTTCGTTCATTGCTTCCGCATAGCCTCCGACCATGAAGCCGCTACATACCCTCGTCAGCACGGCCGGTTTCGTGCTGGTG
>JBIJCH010000050.1:0-9935 GCA_044344815.1 Flavobacteriales bacterium
CGTGGATGTCGAGGATGATGTTGTCGCGGATCACCACCCCGTCGGCGTTCTCCATGCCGATGCCGCAACCGTCGTTGAGCAGGGCCAGGGCGTTCTGCACGAAGTTCTTCTCCACCAGGGTGTTGCCATAGGCGCTGATGCCGATGTAGCCCACGTTGGTGAGGCGGTTGCCCCGCACCACGTTGTCCGTGCCCTGGGAGCGGATGCCCATGTAGCCCCAGAAGGTCTCGCCCAGGCCGGGCTGCATGGCGATGTCGGTGAAGGTGTTGCCGGTGATCTCGCTGTAGTTGTCGAGCATGTCGATGGCCGTGCGGTAGGTTCGGTTGAACACGTTGTTCTCGTAGGTGTCGTGCTCGCCGTAGCTGAAGATGCCCATGCCCAGGTCCTCGAAGACGCTGTTGCGCACCGTCACATGGTGGCCGGCGTCCACCACCACCGCGCGTTCGGTCTGGTGGCGGAACTTGATGCCGTCGATGGTCACGTGATGGCGGTTGGGATGGATCCACACGCCGCGGTCGTGGGTGGCGGCCTCCACCAGCAGCGTGTTCGGGTCGGCGTTGCCGGGCGCGTGGAAGTAGAGCATGCCGGCCGTGGCATCGTGGTACCACTCACCGGGCATGTCGAGCTCGCTGAGCTTGTTGCGCAGGAAGTAGCCCCAGTGCAGTGTGTCGAGGTTGTAGTAGATGTCGTTGAACTGGACCTGGCCGGGGCTGCTGGCGGTCACCTGGCTCACGTCGTAGCTCCAGTTGGTGCCGCGCACCACCACCTCCGCACCGGCCCAATGGCCGGCCGGCTGGTTCAGGGCGCCGTCGTTGATGTAGGTGCTCGAGCCCTGTTCGTTCCGCAGCCAGCCGGTGTTGGGGTAGCGGGCCAGGGTCATCAGCGTCCCATCGCTGTAGAGCATGCGCACGGTCCCGGTGAAGGGGGCCTTCCAGATGCTGCCCTGGTGCACCGTCCAATTGGTCACCTCCTTGCTGCCGCTGATCACCGGCTTGTTGCCCGAGCCGTAGCTGCCCACGGTGATGGGGTTGGTGCCCGTGCCCGACGAGCCGATGATGAGCGCCCCGCGGTAGGTGCCGCCCCGCTTGAACAGGATCTGGTCGCCGGGCTGCAGGCCATAGATCACCTGGTTCACCCGGTCGATGGTGCGCCAGGCCTGTGCCTGGGAGGTGCCCGCGTTGGCGTCATTGCCCGTTTCGGACACGTAGTAGGTGGTCGCTTGAGCGCTGAGCGCAAGCATGCCGACGACCAGCAGGAGCAGGTGGCGGAGCATCATGGTACCGGAGTGGGGGAGGTGACGCATGGTGGATGACTTGACCCGTTCAACCGGCCCCGGCACGCCATGGTTCAGGTTATTCGACGAACGCCGCAGTGGTGTCGACGGATGCTCGGCCGGGGCTGGATGGGGCATCCACCGCCCGTTGTTGACGGTCGATGCCGGTGGCGGTGCGCCGCGGCGCAGGCGGGCGCATCTTTGGGCGGTCATTCCCCGTTGAAGCAGGCCTGCGGCCCGCTCGGCGGCCGCGTCACTTCGACCCATGCGACTCCTCGTCACCGGCGGATCGGGCTTCATCGGCACCAACCTGATGGCCCATTACATCCCCCGGAACATCCCCCTGCTGAACCTGGATTGGAACCCCCCGCTCGATCCGTCACAACGGTCGTGGTGGCGCGAATGCGACATCCTCGACGAGGCGGCGATGGAGACCCTCTTCCGGGAGTTCGGGCCCACCCACGTGGTGCACCTGGCCGCCCGTGCAGACACGGACGAGCCCAACGACATCAACGCCTACCTCCAGAACCACGAGGGCAACCGGCGCCTGCTCGCCGTGGTGAAGCGCACCCCGTCCGTGGAGCGCCTCGTCGTCACCAGCACCCAGTTCGTGTGCGAGGCCGGCTATCAGCCCAAGCACGACCTCGATTTCAAGCCCTTCACGCTGTACGGCGAGACCAAGCGCCTTACCGAGGTGGCCACCCGCGAGGCGGGTCTCGGTTGCACCTGGACGATCATCCGGCCCACCACCATCTGGGGGCCCTGGAGCCTCCGCTACCGCGACGTGCTGTTCAAGGTGATGCGCAAGGGCCTCTACTTCCACCCCTCCAAGCGCAAGGTGATCCGCTCCTACGGCTACGTGGGCAACGTGGTGTGGCAGATCGACCGCATCCTGGAGGCGCCGCGCGACCTGGTGAACGGTCGCGTGTTCTACGTGGGCGACCGGCCCTTCGACCTGCGCACCTGGGTGGAGGCCATTTCCCGCGAGCTTGTGCACCGGCCGGTGCGCTACATCCCCTCCTGGCTCATCCGCACGGTGGCCCTGGGCGGCGACCTGCTCAAGCTGCTGCACATCCCGTTCCCCATCACCACGGGCCGGTTCCGCAGCATGACCAGTGATTACATCACGCCCATGGACGCCACCATCGCGGCGCTCGGTGAGGCCCCGTGGTCCCTGGAGGACGGGGTGAGCGAGATGGTCCGGTGGTACGATGGGGGTAGCGAGCGCATCCAGGCGCACACGCTGAAGGACCCCCGCCAACGGCATCCGATGCCGGCAGCCGACTGACCATGCTGGGCCGCAAGTGCGTCATCGGGCTGGATATCACCACCGGCACCTTCGCCGAGCAGGTCGCGGCGATCACGGCGCTCGGCCGGGCGCACCGTTCCAGCTATGTGTGCTGCGTGAACGCCCACATGACCGTGGAGGCCCGCGATGACCGTGCTTTCGCGGCGGTGGTGAACGGCGCCGACCTGGCCACGCCCGATGGCATGCCCGTGCTCCGGTCCCTCCAGCTCTTCCACAAGGTGCGGCAGGAGCGTGTGGCCGGCAACGACCTGCTCCCCGCGCTGTTCGCGGTGGCCGAGGACGAGGGGCTGTCCGTGTACCTCTACGGCGGCCGGCAGGAGGTGCTCGATGCCATGGTGGAACGTGCCGCCCGGGAGCATCCAGGCCTGCGCATCGCCGGTACCTGCTCTCCGCCCTTCCGGGCGCTGGCACAGGAGGAGGTTGAGGCCCACATCGCCGCGATCAACGATGCCGGCGCACACCTGGTGATGGTGAGCCTGGGCTGCCCCAAGCAGGAGCGCTGGATGGCCTCCATGAAAGGCAGGGTGCAGGCCGCCATGGTGGGCGTGGGTGGTGCGTTCCTGCTGTACGCCGGCGTGGACACCCGGGCCCCGAAATGGATGCGCGACCTCTCCCTGGAATGGGCCTACCGCCTTGCGCTGGAACCCCGGCGGCTCTGGAAGCGCTACCTGGTCACCAACACCCGCTTCCTGGTGCTCTTCGGGGCCGAAGGGGTGCAGCGGTTCCTCGGTGGTGCGGGCAAGGGGGCCTGATCACGTTCGGAAGGGTCACGTATAAGTCGTTGGTCATCAGCGTGAAGCGCGTATCCTGGGGCGCGGTCCCCAGCCTGGCACTATGATCGCCGAACGCCGACATCTGTCGACGAATCGGCCATCTTTATCGACGGGGTTGACGATCGGGGACGGGTCGCCTACTTTTGACCCACTCGTTCAGGACTGGCCGGTAACCGAAGCCATCCATATGGAGAACATTTCCACGACCCGTAAACGCGGAGGCCTTCAATCGATCCTAGGGGATCGCAGGACCGCGGGCGGCGACCTGAACGGGGAGCTTGCGGCCTTGCTGCGCAGCAGCCGCAACCAGGTGCAGAGCGGCCTGAACCGCGTGTTGACCCTGGAGCCCCTCACCACCGTGAAGGACCTGGTGATCGTGGGCGAAGGTCCTGCGGCCGAGGAGATCTTCCAGTACTGCGAGGACCAGACCGTGCGGGGCTACCGGTTCTGCGGCGTGTTCAACGATTCACCCATCGATGGTCCCTTGGGCGACCGGCTGACCGGCGGTGTGTCCACGGTGAAGGCCTTCGCGCTGCAGCATCGCATCGACATCGTGTACTGCGCCCTGCCGGGCACGCGCAAGCAGGACATCACCGACCTGATGGAGTTCTGCGAGCGCAACACCATCCGGTTCCGCGTGATCCCCTGCGCCGACAGCTTCATCCCCGTGGTGCAGGGCAGCGAGCTCGAGTTCCATGGTGCGGTGCCGGTGAGCAAGATCCGCCGGGAACCCTTGGACAAGGCGAGCAACCGGGCTGTGAAGCGGGCCTTCGACATCGTCTTCTCCCTGGCCGTCATCACGTTGATCTTCAGCTGGTTGTTCCCCATCCTGGCGATCCTCATCAAGCTCTCCTCCAAGGGCCCCGTCTTCTTCAAGCAGACCCGCCTTGGCGAAGGCAACCAGACCTTCGTATGCTACAAGTTCCGCAGCATGCGCATGAACGACGAGGCGGACACGAAGCAGGCCACGAAGAACGACCCGCGTGTCACCCGCATCGGGCGCTTCCTGCGCAAGAGCAACCTGGATGAGATGCCCCAGTTCTTCAACGTGCTGCTGGGCCAGATGAGCGTGGTGGGCCCGCGGCCGCACCCCCTGCGCCTCAACGACCAGTTCCGGGACATCATCGACAAGTACATGGTGCGCCACTTCGTGCGCCCGGGCATCACCGGCTGGGCCCAGGTGAACGGCTTCCGCGGCGAGACCCGCACCCCCGAGCTCATGGAGCGCCGCATCGAGCTCGACATCTGGTACCTGGAGAACTGGTCCTTCTGGCTCGACCTGCGGATCGTGGTGAGGACCGTGACCAACATGTTCGGCAAGGACCCCATGGCCTACTAAGGCGCCCACCCATTGGGAAAGGCCGGTCCGTTGACCGGCCTTTTTCGTGGGAGCCTCTTGGCGCGGAAGGAAAAGATCCTATATTTGCCGTCCCTTTTCGGAAAAGGCCATGGCCAACCACAAGTCAGCACTGAAGCGCGTTCGTCAGACGGAGACCCGCAACGAGCGGAACCGTTACCAGCACAAGACCACCCGCAATGCGGTGCGCAAGCTGCGCGACCTGAAGGACAAGAAGGAGGCGGAGAAGCTTCTCCCCGAGGTGTCCGGCATGCTCGACAAGCTGGCCAAGCGCAACATCATCCACAAGAACAAGGCGGCGAACCTGAAGAGCAGCCTCACCCGCAAGGTGGCCGGGCTGAAGTAAGGCAGGCCGCTTCGCGATCGAACGGACAGGTCCCCGCGCAGGGGACCTGTCGCATTTTCGGGGATCATGGAACGGAACCAAGAAGGACGGCGGTTGCGGTTGAATGAGTGGGCCCGTGACGACCAGCCGCGGGAAAAGATGCTCGCCCGGGGGGCCAAGGCCCTTAGCGATGCCGAGCTGCTGGCCATCCTGCTGCGCACCGGAACGGGCGAGGCCACGGCGGTGGACGTGGCCAAGACGGTGCTGCACCACCATGGCAACGACCTGGACCGCATGGGCCGGGCCACCGTGGCCGAGCTGCGTCGCATCAAGGGCGTGGGCCCGGTGAAGGCGCTCACCATCGCGGCCGCCCTGGAGCTGGGCATGCGCCGGCGCGGGGCGCAGGGGCGGGAGCGCGCGCGCGTGGCCACCAGCGCCGACGCCTACGAACTGGTGCACGCGCGCATCGCCGACCTCGCCGTGGAGGAGTTCTGGATGCTCGTGCTCGACCGGGGCCTTCGCCTGCTCGATCTGTGCCGCATCAGCGCGGGGGGCATGCACGGCACCGTGGCCGACCCCAAGGTCATCTTCAAGGAGGCCATCGACCGCCGGGCATCGGCCATCATCCTCTGCCACAACCACCCCAGCGGCCAGCTCAGGCCCAGCGAGGAGGACATCCGCCTCACCCGCAAGCTGGTGGAGGGCGGGCGCCTCATCGAGATCGCCGTGCAGGACCACCTCATCGTCACGTCCGGCGGTTATTACAGCTTTGCCGACAACGGCATGATGTGACATGACACCACCGCTGCGCATCCTCACCGTCATCGGCGCCCGCCCGCAGATCATCAAGGCGGCCGCCATCAGCCGTGCCGTGGCGGGTCCGTTCAAGGGGCGGATCCACGAGACCCTGCTGCACACCGGTCAGCACTACGATGCCAACATGTCGCAGGTGTTCTTCGACGAGCTGGGGATCCCCCGCGCCGACATCGACCTGGGCGTGGGCAGCGGCAGCCATGGCGCACAGACGGCCCGCATGATCGAGGGCATCGAGCAGGAGCTGAAGCGCAACGCGTACGACGTGGTGCTGCTCTACGGCGACACCAACAGCACGCTCGCGGGCGCCGTGGCGGCCAGCAAGCTCCACATCCCCGTGGCCCACGTGGAGGCCGGCCTGCGCTCCTTCAACAAGCGCATGCCCGAGGAGGTGAACCGCATCGTGTGCGACCACTGCAGCACCTGGCTGTTCTGCCCCACCGACACCGCCGTGGACAACCTGGTGCGCGAGGGCTTCAGCCTGGACACGGCTTCACCGGCCGACATGGACCGGCCGCATGTGGTCCAGTGCGGCGATGTGATGTACGACAACAGCATGCACTTCGCCGGGGTGGCCGCCGCACGCTCCACCCTGCTCGGGGACCTGGGCCTGGAGCCCGGGGGCTTCGCGCTCGTCACCGTGCACCGCGACCACAACACCGATGTGCCGGAGCGTCTCAATGCCATCGTCGCCGCGCTGCTCGCCGTGCACGATGCGCACCGCCTGCCGCTGGTGATGCCGGTGCATCCGCGCACGCGCAAATGCCTCGATCAGCACCTCGATCCCGCGCTGCGCCGTGCGCTCGCAGCGCGTGGTGGCATCCACCTGGTGCCGCCGGCCGGGTTCCTGGACATGATCGCGCTGGAGCGCCATGCGCGGCTGGTGATCACCGATTCCGGCGGCGTGCAGAAGGAGGCCTTCTTCTTCGGCCGGCCCTGCGTGATCCTGCGGCCGGAGACCGAGTGGGTGGAGCTCGTGCGGCACGGCCAGGCGGCGCTGGCGGACGCCGACCCCGCCCGCATCACGGCGGAGGCCGCGCGGTTCCTTTCCGACGGGGCGCCCGCGTGCCCGCCCATCTTCGGCGATGGGCATGCGGCCGAACGCATCTGCACCGAACTCCTCAGGGACCGCTGAACCATGCTGGCCAGCCTGGTCGATTACGCCCGTTGCTTCACGCATGCCCTGCGCACGCCCGAACAGCGGCGGTTGCTGGCCGCGCACCGTCGGGCCCTGGCCGCCCCGCCCGCGCTCACGGAGGCCGCGCTGCTGTCCGCCCTGAGCACCGCCGCCGATTGGCTCTGCCGCGCCCAGGACCACAGCGGCGACGGGGGGCTTGGCAGCCACCACCTGCTGCACGGCTGGGGCCGCACCTATCCGGAGACCACCGGCTACGCGATCCCCACGCTGCTCGCGCTGGCAGACCGTCTCCACCGTCCGGACCTGGAGCAACGCGCCGTCCGCGCAGCGGAGACCCTCCTGGCCCTGCAGCGTGCCGATGGCGGCTGGCAGGGAGGCCGGGTGGGCGAGGCGAGGGAGAGCGTGGTGTTCAACACGGCGCAGGTGGTGCGGGGGATGCTCGCCATGCACCACCGCTGCGGCGAGGCACGATACCTCGATGCCGCCGTCCGTGCGGGCAACTGGATCGTCGCCACGCAGGAGCCCGATGGCTCCTGGAGCCGCTCGAACTTCATGGGCCGCGCCCGCGTGTACGACACTTACGTGGACGCGCCGCTCCTGTTGCTGCACCAGGTGACGGGCAACGCGGCGTTGCGCGCCGTGGCCGGGCGCAACCTCTCGTGGGTGGCCGCACGGCAGCAGGCCAATGGCTGGTTCGCCGATGCCGACAACACGGTGAAGCACAACGACCGCCCCATCATCCATACGATCGCGTACACCATCGACGGGCTGGTGGAATGCGGTGAGCTGCTCGGCGACGGGCGGTGGATCGATCATGGGCACGCGGCCGGGCAGGTGCTGCGCGACCGGTTCCTGCAGCAGGGCCGGTTGAACGGTCGCTACAACGGGCATTGGAAGGGCAGTGAGCACTTCATCCCCACCGGCGGCGCCCAGCTGGCCATCGCCTGGGAGCGCCTGGCCCGCCACCGCGAGGCCATGGCCTACCGTGAGGCGGCCGCGCGCATGCGTGCGGTGCTGGTGGAGGTGCAACGCCGCTCCCTGGAAGGTCCGGCCGATGTGCACGGCGCCCTGCCGGGCTCCTTCCCGCTGTGGGGGCGCTACGAGAAGTTCGCCTTTCCCAACTGGGGCGTGAAGTACTTCGCGGATGCCCTACTTTGGGCCGGGGGCAAGGCCCCGCACTGATCACGGACACGCATGCCGCCCGACCTCCGCAGCTGGCCCGCGCGCCTCGGGGTGTCGCCGGGCGACACGGTGCAGTTGATGGCCGACGTCACGCGGCTGGCCCTGCTGTTCCGGCGGGCCAGGGTCCCGTTCGCCCCGGCCGACCTGCTGGACGCCTTCGCCGATGCGGTGGGGCCCTCGGGCCACGTGCTCGTGCCCACCTACACCTTCGACCTGGAGAACGGCGCCGCCTTCGATGTGCGCCGCACGGGCTCGATCAGCGGGGCGCTGGCGCTGGTGGCCTTGTCCCATCCGCGCTTCGTGCGCACCCCGCATCCCCTGCATTCGTTCGCGGTGTGCGGTGCGCAGGCCGCTGCGCTCGGCGCCTCCGCCGAGGCCGGCAGCTTCGGTCCGCGCTCACCGTTCGCCTTCCTGCGGGAGCACCGCGCACGCCTCATCGCCATCGACCTTCGGCTCGACGACGCGCTCACCTACGTGCACTACGTGGAGGAGCAGGTGGGCGTGCCCTACCGCAGGCACCGCACGCTCACCTTCGACCACGTGGCGGCCGATGGTCGCCGGGAGCGCAAGGGCTTCACCATCTATGCGAAGCGTCCGGGCCATCACATGCGGTTCCTCGGTCTCGACGAGCTGCTGCAGGGGGCGGGTGCGCTGCGGGTGGCGATGCTTGATGGCGCGCGGGTGCAGGTGGTGGACCTCGCCGCGGCGCACGACCTCATCGCACGCGACATCCGGGAGGACCGCGCCCGGCGCATCCACGCGTTCCGCTGGAGCTGGTGGGCACGCGACGTGCTGAAAGGGCTGCTTCGTACGTTCGGTATCCGGCGGGGGCATGCCCGCACCACCCATGCTGCTGGTCCACGTTGAGCATCCCTCGCCCCGCGCCGCGTACATCGTGACGCACGTGGTGGAGCGCATGCTCGGCATCCCGGTGCGCATCACGCACGACGCGGATGAGTTCGGCAGGGCCGAAGGTCCGCGGCTGCACTACGGCGGGGCGGCCTTCGCGGACGCGGTGCACGTGCCGTGGAGCGGTGCGCTCGAGGCCGTTCCTTCCGGTGATCCGACCGTGGTGGAGCAGGGCGGCATGAAGGTGCTCTTCCCGGTGGGCGAGGGGTACGACCTGTTCGCCGGGGCCTTCTTCCTGCTCGCGCTCGTTGATGAACTGCGCTGCACCAAGCGCGATGCGCACGGCCGCATCCCGACGAAGGACCTGTTCGTGGTGCGCGCCGGCCTTGCGGAAGAGCCCTGGCTTGACCGCTGGGCGCTGGCGCTGCACCACCGGTTGTGCGAGCGCTGGTCCCAACTGCCTGCGGCGCAACGCCGATACGCGCACACGGCCACCGTCGACATGGACAATGTGCTGCGCTACGCCGGCCGGCCGTTCCCACGCGCCCTGGGTGCCACGCTGAAGGACCTGTTCGCGTTGCGTTTCGATGTGGTCGTGGAGCGCTGGATGGTGCGCGTGGGCATGCGGCGCGATCCCTTTCTCCGGGCCCTTGAACTGGTTGAGCGTCATGCGCCGGACCTGGGCCGGCCCATCCTGTTCTTCCTCACCAAAGGGGAAGGCATGCACGACCATGCCGTCGGGCAGCACCGCTGGCCGGGCTATTTCCGGCAGCGCGTCGAACGCGCGCACGGCAATGCGGGGATCCGTTACGGCATCCATCCCTCGTACCGTTCGAGCGAGGATGAGCGCGCGCATTCCCGGGAGGTCCTTGCGTTCGAGATGGACCTCCAGGTTCCGCGTGTGGCCAGTCGGCAG
>JBIJCH010000335.1:0-3149 GCA_044344815.1 Flavobacteriales bacterium
CCGGCGGCTGCAGCGCTGGTTCCAGCAGGAACTGCCCTTCGGCGGGGGCTGCATCAACGACACGATGGTGCATTTCGGGAACCCGCATCTGCCCTTCGGGGGGGTCGGGCCCAGCGGACAGGGCCGGTGCCATGGGCAGGCCGGGTTCCGCCTGTTCAGCAACCCCAAGGGCGTGATGCGCGCGTTCGACCGCTTCGACCCCGCCCTGCGGTATCCCCCCTACACGCCGGGGAAACTGAGCCTGCTCCGCAAGCTCTTCGGGTAGGCCGCCCGCATGTGACCTGCGTCACGGAACGGGAGCCTGGCCCGGAGGACCTTAGCTGAATGAAATGTACTTTCCCGGCGTTGCTTCGCCTTGCCGTGATCATTCTCCCGTTGCCCGTGTGGGCGCAGGACATCGGCAGCCGCGATGTACTGCTTGAGGAGGTCACCATACCGGGCATGCCCGGTCTCCAATCGTTCGCCTGGGGCCAGCATGATGGCCAGTGGTTCCTGATCGGCGGTCGCACGGACGGCCTTCATCGCCGGCAGCCCTTCGCCGCCTTCCTGGCCTCGGACAACAACACCAACGCCTATGTGGTGGACCCGGCGACCCAGGAGGTGTGGTCGGCCGGCATCACCACGCTACCCAACGCGCTGGCCGAGCAGCTCCAGAGCACGAACATGGAGTTCGAGCAGCGCGGCTCCACCCTTTACTGTATCGGCGGCTATGGCTATTCGGCCACCGCACAGGACCACATCACCCACCCGGCCCTCGTCGCCATCGACCTGCCCGGCGTGATGGATGCCATCCGCAACGGCCAGCCGATCGCCCCCTTCTTCCGGCAGCTCACGGACACGCGCATGGAGGTGACCGGGGGGCAGTTGCGCTTGATGAACGACCGGTTCCACCTGGTGGGCGGACAGCGCTTCATCGGCCGGTACAACCCCATGGGGCCGCTCTTCGGCCCCGGCTTCATCCAGGAATACACCAACGCCATCCGGCGCTTCGCCATCGATGACGACGGGGTGAACCTGGCCATCTCGGACTATTGGACCGTGATCGACACGGTGAACCTCCATCGCCGCGACTACAACATGCTGCCGCAGATCATGCCCGATGGCAGCGACGGGCTTACGGTCTTCAGCGGCGTGTTCCAGTACGGGCAGAACATCCCCTGGTTGAACACCGTGGACATCGTGGACACCACCTACACCGTGGTGCCCGTGTTCGAGCAATTGCTGAACCAGTACCACACGGCGCATGCCCCGTTGTTCGACAGCACGTCGAACACGATGCACAACGTGTTCTTCGGCGGCATCGGCCGCTACTACTTCAACGGCGGCACCCTGATGGACGATGCGGCGGTGCCCTTCGTGAACACCATCAGCCTGGTGAGCCGCGATGCGAACGGACAGCTGGTGGAGGCGGCCATCGGCGAGATGCCGGGACTGCTGGGCGCAAGCGCTGAGTTCATCCCGCTGCCCGGGGTGCCCGCCACGGCAACGGGCGTCCAGCGCCTGGACCAGCTGAGCGGCGACACGGTGGCCATCGGCCACATCGTGGGTGGCATCTCCAGTTCGACGGCCAACATCTTCTTCATCAACACCGGCACGCAGAGCGATGCCTCACCCCGGGTCTTCAGGGTGCTGCTGGCCGATGCGGCGATCACGGGCGTGGAGGAGGGCATCCTGCCCGATGGAGCCAAGCCTCCCGTGCTCACGCGCCTGGGAGACCAGCTGGCCATCCATGTTCAGCTGCCGCAGGCGGGAAAGGCCCGCATCACCATCGTGGACAGCGCGGGGCGGGTGGTGCGCACGGTGCACAACGGCCGCCTTGCCGCGGGGGAACAGGTGTTCCGCATCGGGTTGGGCGACCTGGCCCAGGGCGTTCACCTGGTGCGGATCGAGCTGCCGGAGAGCGCCCATACGCTGCGTTTCGTGCGGTAGGGACGGCCGGAAGGCCGACGCTGCTACCTTGCGCCATCATGACCCTCCGCCTCCTTCCCCTCCTGCTCGTTGTTCTCCTGGTCCACGGCCCCGCTGAGGCGCAGGACGTGCTGGACAAGATCGCCAAAGGCTCCTGCGGATGTGTGGATCAGCTGGACACCACGGCGGCCGAGGAACAGCGCAACATCCAGCTGGGTCTTTGCATGCTGCAGAACGCCACGCCCTACCAGAAGGAGCTGAAGAAGAAGTACGGTGTGGACCTGGGCAACCTGGACCGCGACGGGGAGCGGTTCGGCGAGTTGATCGGCATGCGCCTGGCGCTCCAATGCCCTGAGTTCGTGGCGCTGATGGCCCGGCTTAACGAGGAGAGCGAGGTCGACGAGCCGCCGCCTACGGCATCCATGCTCACCAGCAGCATCGAAGGCTCGCTTTCCAGCGTGAAGAGCGGCCAGTTCCTGAGCCTGGTGGTGCGGCGTGATGACGGCTCCACCATGGAGCTCCTGCTCCTGGAGCACGCCGAGAACGCCGAACAGGTGCTGCGGCGGCCCGACCAGGGCCGTGGCACGAGCGGGACCTGGACCTACAGCACCAGCGACCTGTACGACCCGGTGAGCCGGAGCTACCGGCCGTTCTACGTGCTGCGGTCGGTGACCCCGCGCCCCTGAGGATCAGCAGAGGTCGACCAGGTGCGGCTGAAGCGCGGCGAGCCGCTCGCGCTCGGCGGCGTCCATGAACGCGAAGTCGGCGAACTCGAAGCCCGGGGCGACCAGGCAGGAGCACAGGGCATGCGCACCCAGCGGCCGCGCGGCCTGCCAATGATCGGCCGGCACCACCACCATGGGCTCGTGACCGTCGGCCAGGGCGCCCAGCGTCACACGCCTCTGAACGGCCATGTCGGGCGTCAACAGCAGCAGTTCCAACGGGCCACCGCCGGCATGGTGCCACACCTCCTCGGCCCTCACCCGATGCCAGCGGGAGAACTCCCCAGCACACAGCAGGTAGTGGATCACCGTGAGCGCCGAACGCTCGGTGCCAAGGTCCGCCATATGCACGCGCATGGCGCTGCGGAACACCTCGCGGTAGTGGCCCCCTTCGGGGTGGCGCGCAAGGCCAAGGCGTTCGATCAGTCCGCTGCGGTCCATGGCGGTTCAGGCCAGCACGCGTTCCGCACGCTTCGGACGAAGGCGATCGCGCACAAGGACCAGGTGCGTTTCATCGCA
>JBIJCH010000110.1:0-6719 GCA_044344815.1 Flavobacteriales bacterium
CACGCCTTGCGTTCCGCGATGCCTTCGCGGTCGCAGAACTCGTGCACATGCTTCACGAAATGCTCGGCGGTGGGCACGGCATCGGGCCCGAAGAAATCCCAGTGGAAGCGGAGGAGAGGCATGAGGTCGATGTTACACCACAGAGGCACAGGGGCACAACGGGCACGTGGGGGCTAGTCGATCCGTTCTTCAAGGTTCCCGTTCACAACCCTGCGGATGCCCTGCTTCAGCAAGGCCTCATTGAAATTGAACAAAAGCCCTAGGCGGCGGTCGGTCAACTTGAGGTAGGTGAGCAGCTGGGCCATGTGCGCATCGTGCAGCGCTTCGGTCGCCTTGACCTCAACAATGATACGCCGCTCCACCATCAGGTCGAGCCGCATGGAGGTGCCCAACGGGCGACCCTTGTAGTGGACCGGGACCAGGACCTGCCTCTCAACATGAAGCCCGTCGTCCTGAAGCTCCTGGACCAGGCATTGCTCGTAGATGCTCTCCAACAGTCCAGGGCCCAGCTCGCGATGCACCTCGATCGCAGCGGAGATGATCCTTGAGCTCAGCTCATTGTGGTCCATTGCTCAGTGTCCTCCGTGCCTTCGCGCCTCTGTGGTCTTCCTCACGCCAGTCGTTCGCTCAGCAGCCTCATCTCCATCATCGGGGCCATCCGCTCGTACAGCATGCGGTAGGTGGACTCTGTGATGGGCATGTCCACCTTGAGCTTGGTGTTGATCTCGTGCACGCACTTCACCGCGTAGTAGCCTTCGGCCACCATGTTCATCTCCATCTGCGCGGCACGCACGCTGTAGCCCCTGCCCACCATGTTGCCGAACTCGCGGTTGCGGCTGAAGGTGGAATAGGCCGTCACCAGCAGGTCGCCGAGGTAGGCGGGCTCGTTGATGTCGCGGTCGATGGGGTGCACGGCCTTTACGAAGCGCGCGATCTCCTGGATGGCGCGGCTCACGAGCACCGCCCGGAAGTTGTCGCCGTAGCCCAGGCCCACGCTGATGCCGGCGCACACGGCCACCACGTTCTTGAGGATGGCGCCGTACTCGGTGCCGTAGATGTCGTCGCTGAGGGTGGTCTTGAGAAAGCGTCCGTTGAGCGCCTCGCCCATGGCCTTCGCCTTCGCGGGGTCCTGGCAGGCGATGGTGAGGTAGCTCAGGCGCTCCATCGCCACCTCCTCGGCGTGGCAGGGACCGCAGATCACCCCGAAGTCGCGCTCGGCCACGCCCCAGTGCTGGAACAGGTACTCGCCCACGATCTGGTTGGTCTCCGGCACGATCCCCTTCACGGCGCTGAAGATGGTCTTGCCGGCGAGCTCTGCCGGCTCCAGCTGGTCCATGGCGGCCTTGAGGAAAGCGCTGGGCACGGCGATCACGAGCACATCGGCATGCCGCACCACCGCGTGAATGTCGCTGTCCATGGCCAGCCGCATCACGTCGAACTGCGCGGCGCTGATGTAGTCGGGGTTGTGGCCGTACTTCGTGATGTGGTCGATGGTGGCCTGCCGGCGGACCCACCAGCCCACGCGCTCCGCGTTGCCGCTGAGCAGCTTCACCAGGGCCGTGCCCCAGGAGCCGGCGCCGATCACGGCGATGCGTTGTGCGCTCATCAGAAGGTGACGTTGATCTCCATCTCCTTCCCCTGGCGCAGCACCTTCACCGGTGCGGTGTCGCCCTTGTTGAAGGCGCCCAGTGCCTTCATGTAGCTCATCATGTCGGTGACCTCGCCGGCCCCGATGCCGGTGACCACATCACCGGGCTGCAGGCCGGCCTTCGCCGCGGGCTTGCCATCGGTCACCCCGTCGATGCGCATGCCCTTGCCATCGTACATGTAGTCGGGCACCACGCCCAGCGTCACCTTGAAGCGCGGGGCATCCTCGGTATTCACCTCCTTGGTCTTGGTGAACGCCAGCTTGCCATCGTCGTTCAGCGTGGTCACCAGGCTCTCGATGAAGCGCACCACCCGCAGCATGCCGTCGTAGTTGACCTTTTCCTCGTCGTCACTGGGCTTGTGGTAGTCGGCGTGGGTGCCGCTGAAGAAGTGGATGGCGGGGATGTTCTGCAGGTAGAAGCTGGTGTGGTCGCTGGGGCCGATGCCGCTGTCGGTGGTCTTCAGCTTGAAGCCCCCCACCTGGATGCGCTGCACCTCGGCCCAGGCCGGCGAAGTGCCCACGCCGTTCACCCCCAGGTTGTTCGAGGTGTCGACCCGGCCCACCATGTCCAGGTTGATCATGTAGTTGAGCCGCTCGATCGGCACGGTGGGGTGCTTGGTCCAGTAGTTGGAGCCGTAGAGGCCCTTCTCCTCGCCGCTGAAGGCGATGAAGAGGTAGTTGTTGGCCCGGGCCTCGTCCATCTCCTGCAGGTCCCGCGCCAGCTGCAGCATGGCCGCCACACCGCTCGCGTTGTCATCGGCGCCGTTGTGGATGGCGGGTTCGCCCCGGTGCAACGAACCCTCGTCGCCGAAGCCCAGGTGGTCGAAGTGCGCGCCGATCACCACCACGTCCTTCCGCCCGTTGTCGATCATACCGACGACGTTGCGACCCGTGCGCTGGGGGCGCTGGACCTCCACTCCGATGGCCACGGGGTTCCCGTCCTGGCCGAGCTTCTTCAGGCCGCTCTTGGTGAGGAAGACCACGGGCACCGGGCAGGGGTCCACCTTGCTGCTGAGGCGTTCGGCGGGGTCGTCGGTGTTCGGGTCCTCGTTGAACAGGAGCACCGCTGCGGCGCCATGCTTGATCGCATTGTCGATGCGTGCCCGCAGGTCGTGGTGGGCCAGGAACTTGCTGTGCGGGTGGATGCCATCGGGGGAGCTGATGCTGAAGGCCACGGCCTTGTCCTTCACGTCGACGCCGTCATACTCGTTGCGGCCGAGCTCCGGCGCCTCGATGCCGAACTCCATGCGGTGGAGCTTGGTGAAAGCCTGCGTGCTGCCCGAGCTGCTCAGCGGGTAGTAGTCCGTGTGCAGCGCGAGCTTCTTCCGGCCGATCTGCAGGGTGGTGCCGGGGCCCACCTCGGGCTGTGCGGCGAAGGTGTAGGCCTGCAGGTAGGTGGCGCTGTCGCCGTACGGCATCAGGCCGATGCTGGCGTACTTCTGGGCGATGTAGGTGTAGGCGAGCTGCTCGCCGCGCGTGCCGGTCTCGCGGCCTTCGAGCAGGTCGCTGGCCAGGTATTGCACGTCGTACTTCATCTGGTCGCGGGCGTCCTGGTCGCTCAACAGCTGCGCCTGCGCCACCGATGCAGTGGCCAGCACGAGCAGCGCGGAAAGGGTCCTTCGGGTCATGGGCTGAAAAGGGCCCGCAAGGTACGGGGCTGCGGTGCGCTGCCCACCTTTGCGGCACCATGCGAAACCCCTTGCTTCCCACCCTGCTCCTTGCCCTGCTGTGGTCCTGTGGCGGCGGCGAGGCCCCGCCCGAGCAGGCCGCCGCAGCCTCCAACGGGCCCTGGTCGGCCCCGGGTCTCCGGGCCGTGCTGGACGCCCAGGACCACCGCCGGACCGACCTGCTCTGCACCCTGTTGAAGGACAGCTCGGCCACCGTGCGCGCGGCCGCGGCCATGGCCGTTGCCAGCGTGCAGGACACCGCGGCCCGGTCCTGCCTGCTGGCGGCCCTCGGTGATGCCGACGGCACGGTTCGCGGCAACGCGGCCTTCGCGCTCGGCTGGGTGGCCGACAGCGTTTCGCTCGCCAGGCTGAACAAGGTCTCGGACACCGAAAAGGACACGGCCGTGCTGCGCGTGATGCTCGAGTCGGGCTTCCGCGCCGAATTGCGCTTGAACAAGCACGATGCGACGTGGTATATCAGCTTCCTGCAAAGCGGGAACCGCGACATCCGGACGCGCGCCATGCAATCCCTGGCGCGGCTGCCGAAGGAGGATCTGGCACCGGTAGCGAATGACATTCTGCAAGCTGTCAACGCGGAACAGGACCCCACCGTCCGCATGTTCCTTGTGGGCGCGTTGAATTCCAATGCCTCGAAGGCGGTCACGGATACCTTGAAGACCCTGGCCTTGACCGACAGCCTCGCCGTGATCCGCATCGCCGCAGTGCGGGCCCTAGGTGCGAAGGAGGACCCCGCACTGGTGCCCTTCCTGCTGGACCGGGTGGCCGACAGCGATCCGGGCGTGCAGCAGACCGCCGTTGAGCAGTTGCAGCGCATCAAGGCGCCTTTGGACGGTGATGCGATCTGGAAGACGGCACAAGAGCACCCGGACTACAGCATCAAGCTGCCGTTGTACGGACTGGTGATGAAGCATGGCAACGCGCAGACCCGCATGGTGTGCGGATCCCTGATGCAGAGCCTCTCGCACCAGGACCTGGGGCCCTACTGGAATGCGGCGTTGGTGAAAGCGTACATGTGGGATCGCGATACCGCGCGGTACATCATGGTCGGCGACCAGCCAGCGGTGGTCCGGCAAGCTGCGTTCGAGACCTGGCTGGACCACTTCAATGAAACCTTGAGAACGAAGGAGATCCCCACGACGCTGCGGGATGAAAGCCACATGGCCTTCATGAGAGAAGCCCTGCTGTCCGGTGATGCCGGCCTCGCAGCCGCAGCATTGGAACGGCTGCAGGAAGAGGAGCCCGCTTACCTCTCGAAATGCATCGATGCCGGTACGGTCCAGCGCGTACGCTCGATCCTTCACCCGGTCCGCGACCTGGAAACGCTGCAATACCTCGACATGGCGATCGCCAAGCGTGATGGCTTACCGCTGCCCGCACACAAGGCCCCGCCCTTCAACCACCCCATCGACCTGGCGCGCCTGAGCCTGTTGAAGGAGGGCCAGCAATACCGCATCACCACCACGAAGGGCGAGATCGTCCTGGCGCTGGAGCCGACCTCAGCGCCCGGCAGCTCCGTGGCCTTCGACTCGCTCGTGACCGCCGGCTACTACAACGGCAAGGCCTTCCACCGGGTGGTCCCCAACTTCGTTGCACAGGGCGGCTGTCCACGCGGCGACGGCTACGGCGGCATGCCATGGACCTTGCGCACGGAGATCGGTCCGCAGGGCTTCGTGGAAGGCGCCGTGGGCCTGGCCTCCGCCGGGCACGACACCGAAAGCTGCCAGTTCTTCATCATGACCGCCGCGGCCCCGCACCTCGATGGCAGGTACACGCGCTTCGCGCATGTGGTGAGCGGGATGGACGTGGCGAAGAAGCTGCAGGTCGGCGATGTGATGCAGCGGGTGGAGCGGGTGAACTGAAGGACCACATATGGACATGCGTATTCCTTCCATGGATGGTGTCTCCACGGAGCGCCTGCTGTTCCAACATGCCGCAATGGATGATCTGGGTTGGTGGATGGAGTACATCAACAGCGCCGCCGCGATCCGCTTCATGCCGTTCACGGTGGGCAGTGAAACGGACTGTCGGGCGTTCATCCAACGATCGCTGGACCGGCGCGCTGCCGATGGGTCGGGGCTCAACGCCATCATCGAGCGCAGCTCGGGCCGACCCGTGGGCATGGTCGGGTTGTTGACGCAGGTGGTGGATGGGCTTGACGAGCTCGAGGTCGGCTATCACTTGCTGCCTTCTGCCTGGGGCAAGGGCTTCGCCACGGAAGCAGCCGCCGCATGCAGGGACTTCGCACGCGAGCACCGGTGTGCGCCTGCGGTGATCTCGTTGATCGACCACCAGAACTTCGCCAGCCAGGCCGTGGCCAGGCGCAATGGCATGACGTACGAGAAGGATACCGTGCACCGTGGCGTTCCCGCGATGGTGTGGCGTGTGATGCTCGATCAGCCCTTTCGGGCGGCTTCCAAGTAGCCGTTCAACAGATCCACCAATTCCTGATGCGTGTGGCCGTAGTTGTCCGGCAGGGACGCATGGTAGCCCCAGAAGGCCGTGTTCCAAGCCTGCCAACGGCGATGTCGTGACAGGGGCTTTGAGCCTTCGACGAACAGGATGCCCACGTACCGGTGCCGCTGCCGGAAGGGGCCGTGCCATTGCGTCCATTCCGCCAAACCGAAGCGTTCGATATCGCTCCATTCGTATCCGTAGCTGCGCAGGAAGGTCTTCACGTAGAGCCCCTGGGATGTGATCACCACACGTGAGGTCCCGGGGATCAGCTGGATCACCGCCACCACGGCGATCAGGCCGAAGAAGATCAGGCCGAACCAGCCGACACCACGCTTGAACGGTTCCGCAGCATGATGGGCCATCCACCAGCCCGCGACCACGAACAACGCACCAATGGCCATCACCCCCAGCCACTTCCACGGCCGGGGTGTGAGCACGAGAAGAGGGTGATCGACAGCGGACATGCGCGATGGCCGGTTCACCTGTTCTGTTAAAGCCTTAAGCAAATGCGACCTGGCTCACCGATCATAGTGGTAACGGCACATGAGCACCACCACCTTGCGCTCCTTCCTGTCACCGCTCACCGCATAGACCAGCCGATGCTCCCCGGCGATCCGCCGTGACCAAAAGCCCGCGAGATCATGGCGAAGCGGCTCCGGTTTCCCCAAGCCCTTGAACGGATCGCGGCCGATATCCTTGATCAACTCGTGGATGCGTTCCACCACCTGGGCATCGGCCTCCACCCAATGGCTGTAGTCCTCCCATCCCGAGGGCGTGAACTCCACGCGCAGCGCCATGGCCTTCAGCGCTTCCTGTTGAATTCCTTCGGCGCGATGGTCTTACCGGACTCCAATTCCGCGATCGATGCCCGCAGGCGTTCGCGGTTCCTTGCTGTAGCCAACAGGTGGCCGGTCTCGGTGAGCGCGTTG
>JBIJCH010000305.1:0-3487 GCA_044344815.1 Flavobacteriales bacterium
GGTCTTGTCCTCGCCGGGCGACACCTCATCGCGGGCCACGTAGATCTGCTGGTCGCCGGTGTGGTCTCGCAGCACGGCGAAGCTGGCCTTGCCCATCACGCGCACGCTCATGATCCGGCCGGCGATGGTCACCTGGGCGGGTTCGCCCTCGTCCTTGAACAGGCCCTTGACCTCGACCGCGGTGGCCGTCACCTTGAACTCGGCGGCCGGGAAGGGTTCGATGCCGTGGGCGCGGAGCTTCTGGAGGGCCTCACGGCGCACCAGCTCCTGTTCGGAAAGGGCGTGGGACATGGGGATGCGGAAATGGAGCGCGAAGATACCCGGCCGGGGGCTGGGGTGGAACCGGGGTAACCCGCTGGGGCGGAGCTGCGTACCACGCGCCTAACTTTCGCCCGCCATGAGTGACCAGATGTACGCCCTGATCGATGGGTTCCCCCGCCAGTTGAAGGAAGCGTTGGAGATCGGCCGCAAGGCCACGTTGAAGGCCCCCGGCGGCCCCTACGGCAACGTGGTGGTGACGGGGCTGGGCGGCAGCGGGATCGGGGGGCGCATCGCGGCGCAGCTGGTGGCGAAGGAGGCCACCTGCCCGATCGAGGTGTACAACAACTACTACCTGCCGGGGTATGTGAACCACAAGAGCCTGGTGATCGCGTGCAGCTACAGCGGCAACACCGAGGAGACCCTCGCCGCCATGGAGCAGGCGCTGGCCAAGGGCGCCCGGGTGTGCGTGATCACCAGCGGCGGCACCATGCTCGAGACCGCCAAGGCGAAGGGCCTGGACCACATCGTGATCCCCGGCGGCAACCCGCCCCGCACCATGCTCGCCTACTCGCTGGTGCAGCAGTTCTTCATCCTGCACCACTTCGGCATCATCGGCGACGGCTTCGAGGGCGCCATCAAGACCGCCGCGTTGATGCTGGAGCACGACAAGGCGGAGATCCAGAAGGCCGCGCAGGACCTCACCGAACAGCTCGTGGGCAGGCGCCTGGTGATCTACAGCGAGGCCGCCACCGAGGCCGTGAGCATCCGCTTCCGCCAGCAGGTGAACGAGAACAGCAAGGAGCTGTGCTGGCACCACGTGATCCCCGAGATGAACCACAACGAGCTCGTGGGCTGGGCCGGCGGCAATGACCAGTTCGCCGTGGTGATCTTCCGCCACAAGGAGGACCTGGAGCGCAACCAGACGCGCATCGCCATCAACAAGGAGGTGATCCAGCGTTACACGCCGCACATCCACGAGGTGTGGAGCAAGGGCGACACCGCCTTCGCCCGCCAGCTGTACCTGATCAACCTGGGCGACTGGGTGAGCTACTACTGGGCCGCGAAGAAGGGCGTGGACCCCATCGAGATCGCGGTGATCAACATGCTGAAGGGGAAGTTGGCGGAGGTGAAGTAGGGAGAACGCAGAGGCGCCGGGGCGCGGAGGGCGCGGAGATCGAACATGACGCACAACGAGATCAGCGCCAAGATCATCGGTGCTGCCATTGAAGTACACCGCGAGCTTGGCCCCGGACTCCTGGAGAGCATCTATGAGACCTGCCTGGTCCATCTCCTTCGGGAAATGGGGCTTCGCGTTGAAACACAGGTTTCCGTGCCGCTCGTGTTCCGGGGCGTCAAGCTTGACAAGCCGCTCCGCCTCGATGTCCTGGTCGAGGACATGGTCATTGTCGAGATCAAGGCCGTTGGGGTCGTTCACGATGTGGAGGGCAGCAAGCTGCTATCGTACCTGCGTCTGAGCGACCGGCGGCTGGGGCTCATCATCAACTTCCATGAGCCTCGGTTGAAGGACGGTATCCGCCGGGTCGTCAACGGACTTCAAGAGTGACTTGACCGATGCGGTCGCGGGCTCGATCAAGCGCAGCGCCTCTGCGTGCGGGCCCCAGTTGCTTTCCTTTGCGCCTCCGCGTCTCTGCGTTGATCCCATGAGACAAGTCCACTTCCGCGACCTCGGCCGCATCGACTACGCCACCGCGTGGGACCTGCAGACGAAGCTCTTCCAGGCCACCATCGAGCGGAAGATGGCGAACCGCGGCCTGCCGGAGGAGCAGCAACAGCCCACGGAGGACCACCTGCTCTTGTGCGAGCACAACCCCGTGTACACCCTGGGCAAGAGCGGCAAGCAGAGCCACCTGCTGCTGAACGAACAGGGCCTGCGCGACAAGGGCGTGCAGTTCTTCCCCATCGACCGCGGCGGCGACATCACTTACCACGGTCCCGGGCAGATCGTGGGCTACCCCATCTTCGACCTCGACCACCACTTCACTGACATCCACCGCTACCTGCGCACGCTGGAGGAGGCCATCATCGGCACGCTGGAGGCCTACGGCATCAAGGCCGGGCGCATCGAGGGGCTCACCGGCGTGTGGCTCGATGCCGAGGACCCCTTCAAGGCCCGGAAGATCTGCGCCTTCGGCATCCGCGCCAGCCGCTGGGTCACCATGCACGGCTTCGCCTTCAACGTGAACACCGACCTGGGCTATTTCCAGAACATCGTGCCCTGCGGCATCACCGACAAGGGCGTGACGAGCATGGCGAAGGAGCTCGGGGAGCCGGTGGACATCGAGGCCGTGAAGCAGCGCCTGAAGCTGGAGCTGGCGGATCTGTTCGACGTGGAACTGGTGGAAGTCCCTTGAGCATGGAAGGTGCGCTCCGGACGCTGGCCTTGCTGCTTCTTGCGGTGCTCACGGCCCGCACCCTCCACTGGTACCCGCTCCTCCCCGACCCCTTCCCCATCCACTTCAACGGGGCCGGCGAGGCCGACGGCTGGGCCGCGAAGAACCCCGTGGCCTGGGCGCTCGCACCGTTCGCGGGCATCGCGCTCGCGGCCCTGATGGGGCTGCTCGCGGCGAAGCTGCCCGGCATGGCGGCCCGCTCCCCAGGGTCGGTGAACATGCCCGTCAAGGCCCGATTCCTGGCGTTGGACGAGGCGGGCAGGGCAGCGGCGCTGGCACCCACCGCCACCTACCTACGCTGGGTGTCGGCCTGTGTGGCCGGGCTCTTCCTGTACATCGTGGAGGGGATCGGCCGCATGGCGACCGGCGCCTGGGACAGCCTTCCCTCCTGGCCCGTGCTCGTGTTCGTGGCCGTCATCATCGGCGGGCTGCCGTTGCTTATGCGCGCCTCTCGGCGGGCGCTCGAGCAGGCACGATAGCCCTGGGCACGTGCCGCCGTACCTTCGGCGCTAACGCCCCGCCATGCGCATCCTGAAGAAGATCCTGCTCTGGACCGTCGGCCTCCTCGCCACGCTGATCGCCCTATCCTACCTCACCGGCAACGGGCACCTGGTGCGGGGGGTGCGCTTCACCTACCTCATCGGCCGCACGGCGCCCGAGATCGACGACCGCGACTTCTTCCCGTACAACACCATCGCCGCGACCAGCCCGCAGCCCTGGCCGCAGGGCGCGCGTTACGGCCGCCTCGCGCTGCGGCCCGAGCAGGAGAAGAAGCTGCAGGAGCTGTACAGCGTGGGCTTCGCGGTGTTCCAGCA
>JBIJCH010000145.1:0-5793 GCA_044344815.1 Flavobacteriales bacterium
CGACAGCCTGATCTTCGAGCAGTACTGGAACGGCTGGGACGCCGACAGCGTGAGCAACAGCTTCAGCGTGGCCAAGAGCTATGTGGGCGTGCTCACCGGCATCGCCATCAAGGAAGGCGTGATCAAGAGCGTGCAGCAGCCCGTGGCCGACTTCCTGCCCGAGTTCACGGCGATCGACCCCTGCCACCAGGCGATCACCATCGAGCACGTGCTCACCATGAGCACCGGGCTCGACTGGAGCGAGAGCGGCGCCGACCCCTTCAGCGACAACGCCAAGGGCTACTACGGGTACAACGTGCGCGAACTGAGCATGGACCAGCCCTGCCGCACCCCGCCGGGGCAGGAGTTCGACTACATCAGCGGCGCCACGCAGATCATGGCGGAGGTGCTTGAAGCGGCGTACAAGCGCACGCTGGACGAGCTGGTGCGCGAGAAGCTCTGGGGACCGCTCGGCTGCGAGCACGAGGCCTACTGGGGCAAGGACCGGGCGGACGGCGACCTCAAGGCCTTCTGCTGCCTCTACGCCACCGCCCGCGACTTCGGGCGCATCGGCCAGCTCTACCTGGACAGCGGGATGTGGAAGGGCCGCGAGATCGTGCCGCGCGACTACTTCCTCGCCTCCATCACACCTGCGAAGGTGATGGACAAGGGCAGGCCGAACGCGCGTTACGGCTACTTCTGGTGGCTCGCCGAGCTCGACGGCAAGCCCATCCACTACTGCCGCGGCTTCCACGGCGAGTACGTGGTGGTGATCCCCCACGAGGACCTGGTGCTCGTGCGCACCGGCATGAAGCGCGAGGAGGTGAACGAGGAGGGGCATCCCACCGACGTGTTCGAGTGGATCGCCATCGCCCGCGAGCTCGCGGCGCGCAAGGTGTGAACGGCCATGCGCAAGGACATCGACAACCCGAAGGTGGAGGGCGTGGCCATGGCCGTGGTGCGCGAGAACGACCCCGATGGCGAACCGGGCTGGTACGTGTACCTGGTGAACCAGAACGACTTCGCGCTGGAGAACGTGCTCATCAGCTCCCGCGGCTACGGCGAGCTGGGCGGTGAGGCACGGCGGACCAGCGAGATGCGCCACTTCCTCGGCCGGCTGGGACCGAAAAGCTGGGCGCGCATCGAGCGCATCATGGAGGACGTGTTCGGGCTGAACAACCAGTACTGGCTCAGCTTCTACATCGGCCGGGCCCTGCACGACAAGAAGTACATCTTCCTGCCCGAGAGCATCCAGGAGGAGAACTTCACCACCGTGCCCCTGATGAAGGTGCGCGGGGTGATGATCGAGTGACAGGATGAGCATCCCCGGCCGGGCCCCATGGTGAAGCGCGCGTTCCGGTCGCTGGTGGTGCCCGGCACCCTCGTGGCGGCGTTGGCCGTGGCGGAGCTGGCCCTGCGCGCATGCCTCTTCAGCGACGCCGTGACCTTCCCGTCGTTGCACGATCCCGACCTGTACACCTGGCGCTACACCGTGGGCCATCGCATCGTACGATCGGACGACCACGCGAAGCTGGCCGTGCGCTGGGATCTGGCTCCGGTCAGCCGTGATCATCCGCACGCGCTCCTGGGCTGGTGCGGCGACCTCGACAGCCTCACGCTGATGCCCCCCGGCCTTGTCGTGGACACCGGCCGCACGCCGCTCGTGCTGCTCGGTTCCGGCTGGACGCACCACGGCGTGGCCGACCGGCTTGTCGCGGACAGTGCGTTGTGGCGTGCGCACCGGCCCATCGTGCTCAGCGTCGATGGGTTCTCGCTGGACCAGGACCTGCTGTTGCTGGAACGCACGCGGCCGCTGCTGAAGGGCGCCCATGTGCTCCTGTGGGTGCAGGTGGATGAGCTCGACCACCTGCACCGCAGCTTCATCGAACGGCCGAAGCCGTGGTACACCCCTGACGTGTATGTGGGGGCCTTGCATGGCGTGCCCCTGCCCGCCGACCCCATGCGGCACCTGGCCGATCACCCCGCCGATCCCGGCCTCTACCTGTACCACCTGTTCCGCAGCCGCGTGCTGAACGACACCGTGCTCTCGGCATCCGCTGTCGCGAGCCGTGAGCGCCACCTGCGCATGCTGGCCCAGAAGCTGCTGCTGCCGGGCCTGGACGCCGGCGTGCGCGCGGGCCAGCGCATCACCGTGCTGCTCGAACAGGAGACCCGGGGCGACCTGGCCGACCGCCGGCGCTGGGCCTTGCGCGAGGCCGTGGCCGCCGTGCCGGGGGGCGGCACCGCTGCCGTGCGCTCAGGCCCGGACGAGGCCGCTGAACACGTCCGTTCATCGCTGCTCCATGCCGGCCCCTACATCACCGAGGCCGACAGTCTGCGCAACGTGCTCGACCGCGATCCCGGTGGCTTGACGCCCCTGGAGAAGGAGATGCGCACCATCCTCGACGATCCCGCCTGGCTGGAACAGGTGCGCGACAAGGCGCTGGCGAACGGGACCTCGCTGGCCACGATGCTCGAGCGCGATGCCCGGTACATGCTCGATCAGCACCCGCGACCATGAGCCGGACCGACCACATGCTGCGCGACCGGGCTCAGGTATGGGCCGGAACGTTGGTGGGCCTCATCGCCTTTGCATCGGGAATGGCCTGGCATGCCCACGACCTCCATGGCATGCTCGAGGTCCCGGGCGACGGTCTCGGGTACTACCAGTACCTGCCCACGCTGCTCGGCACGCACCGCTTCACGCACCTGCCCTGGTCCCACCCCCTTGACGGCGACCACCTCCTCAGCCTCTTCACCTGCGGCGTGGCCCTGCTGCAGCTGCCGTGGATGCTGTTCGGCCACCTGCTCGCGTGGACCACCGGCTCACCGATGGACGGCTACAGCGCCCCGTACGCGGTGGCCATCCTGCTCGGCGTATCGTCCTACACGGGGATCGCCACCGGCCTGCTGGTGCGCACGCTGGGCCTGCGCTTCCCGCGCCCTGTGGCCCTGGCCGCGCCGCTGCTCGTGTTCGCCGGCACCAACCTGCTGTACTACGCGACGCGGGATCCGCTGATGTCGCATGCGTACGTGTACTTCCTCTTCGCCCTGCTGCTGCACCTCGTGGAGCGCAACGTGGAGGCACCGGATCCATGGCGGACCGCCGGCATCCTGGTCACCTGCTCGCTCGCGGTGCTCATCCGGCAGCTGCATGTGATCGTGCTGCTCGTACCGCTCCTGTACCGCACACAAGGACCGCACGCCCTGCGGGAACGCCTTGGCTGGCTCACCATGCGGCCGGCCATCACGCTCGCTGGAGCGCTGCTCGCGCTGCTGCCCTGGGTCCCGCAGGTCGCCTACTGGCACCTGGTCACCGGGCGCTGGCTGGTGTTCCCCTACGCGTACAAGGGCGAGCGGTTCTCCCACCTGCTCGATCCGCACCTCGCCGATGTACTTCTGGGCGTGGTGAACGGCTGGTGGGTGTACACCCCGCTGATGGCCCTCACGTGCCTGTGGCTGGTGCGCATGGCGTGGCGCAGGGAGCCCGGCGGGCGCACAGTGCTCGCGGTGACGGCGCTGGTCTGGTACGGCTATGCCGCGTGGTGGTGCTGGTGGCTGGGCGGCTCGTTCGGCCACCGCGGCTTCGTGGAGATCCACGCTCTGCTGGCCCTGCCGCTGGCCTGGGGGCTCGCACAGGCGCTGACGTGGCGCTGGTGGGGCCGCCTTTCCCTGCTGCTTTTCCTCGCCCTGTGCGTGGCGGCCAACATCCGGTACACCATCGCCTACGACTGGTTGTGGAGCAGCGCGGCATGGACGTGGGAACGGCTCGCTGCGGAATGGTACGGGCCGTTGTGACCGCCGAACGGCATCTTTGCGGGTGATGCGCTTCATCCATCGCACCGCGCCCTTCTCACGCTGGACCCTCCTGCTGCTGTTCGCGGTGCTGCTCACCACGCGCGTGGTGCTGCTCACGCCCAACGAGCTCAGCTGGGACGTCTTCGGCTACTACCTGCCGCTGCCCGCCACCTTCATCCACCACGACCCGCTCCTCCACGACATCGCCTGGATCGAGCAGGTGCGCGCGCAATACGGCACCACCGAGACGCTCTACCAGATCACGCAGGCCCCGGACGGCTCGCCGATGTACTTCTTCCTCTTCGGCATGGCCATGCTCTACCTGCCGTGCTTCGCGCTGGGCCATGCGCTCGCGCTCATCACCGGCGCCCCGGCCGACGGCTTCAGCGCGCCCTACCAGCAGGCGCTGGCCCTGGGCTGCATGGTGTACGTGCTCGTGGGCCTGGTGCACCTGCGGCGCATCCTCCTCCAGTTCTTGCCCGACCGCCTCGCCGCACTGCTCATCGCCATCGTGGGCTTCGGCACCAACTACTTCCACTTCACCACGACCAAGGACCTGGAAACGGCCAGCTTCCTGTTCTGCGGCATGTCCGTGCTCGTGTGGAACACCCTTCGCTGGCACACCGGGCACCGGCGGCGCAACCTCCTCGGCATCGCCATCAGCATCGCGCTCATCACCCTGGTGAAGCCCAGCGAGATCGTGTGCGGCATGATCCCCCTGCTCTGGGGCGTTCACGACCGCGCCACCTTCCGCGCGCGCATCGCCCTGCTGGGCGCCCGCTGGAAGGAGCTGCTGCTGGCCGCGGTGGTGGGCCTCGTGGTGCTCTCGCCCCAGCTCCTCTACTGGTACACCAAGACCGGGCGTCCCCTGTTCGACAGCTACCGGAACCCGGGCGTGGGGCTCGACCTCGCATCCCCGCACATCCTGCCCATCCTCTTCAGCGCGAAGAAGGGCTGGCTGCTGTACACCCCGGTGATGGCGCTGGCCCTGGCCGGCTTCATCACGCTTTACCGCCGCCGCAAGGACCTCTTCCCCGTGGTGCTCGCCTACTTCCTCACCACCTTCTACATCATCGCCAGCTGGAGCGAATGGTGGTACGGCGCGAGCTTCAGCGTGCGGCCCATGATCACCTCGTACGTGCTGCTCACCCTCCCCCTGGGCCATCTCCTGCAGGCCGTGGGGGAACGCGGGCTTCCGTGGCGTGCTTCAATGGGCGCGGTGGTGGCCGCGTGCATCGCGCTCAACCTCTTCCAGACCTGGCAGCTCAACCACTGGGTGCTCGACCCCTACCGCACCACCTGGGCCTACTATAAGGCCATCTTCGGCCGCACGAGCGTACCGCCGGGCGCCGAGGCGCTGAAGTCGCTGGAGCCTGATTTCACCGGACAGGCGAATCTGGAGGACACCAACGGCTACCGGCAGCGCAACCTCGGTCATTACGACTTCAGCACGGCGATGGCAGGGCATCACGCCACGCTCGTGGTGGACAGCCTGGGCGGTGGACAGGCCTGCCGGTTGGACAGCAGCCAGCAGTACAGCCCCAACGTGGAGACGACCTATGAGGGGATCACCACGGAGGACCACGCGTGGATCAGGGCGAGCGTGCGGGTGCGCCTGCCCGAAGGCTTCACCGGCGAGACCCCCTGCCTGGTGGTGACCATGGCCCGGCGCGAGGGCAGCTACGGCTACCGCAGCACCTGCGCGGACCCGACGACCATCGGCGGGTGGACGACACTCTCCATCGACTACCGCACCCCGAACATCCGTGATGTGCGCGACCGCCTGCAGGTGTACGTATGGCATCGCGGCAAGGCCCCCGTGCTCATCGACGACCTGCACGTGGATGCGTTCACCGTGCTGCGCTGAGCTCACCGGCCCGCCACCACCGTCACCGGTGCGTCGATGCCCCACCACCGGCGGCCATCGCTCACCAGATCGACCTTCACCGTGCAGGTGCCGCGCTCATCGGGGCGTTTCACCGCAACACCCTGCACGTGCGAAGCGCCCGGCGGCAG
>JBIJCH010000040.1:0-10696 GCA_044344815.1 Flavobacteriales bacterium
CAAGGCTTGTTCGCGGACCGTCCCAAAGCACGTCACGGCCCTGGGCATCGACCAGGTGGTAGCTCAGGCGCATCGGCGTGCCATCGGCCAGCAGGGACCGCAGCGTGTCGCTGCCGTTGTTGGTGATGCGCACCTCGAGCACCGTGAACGGGTCATGCGCCATCGTCACGGTATCCGCCACAGGCACGAGGATCACGTCCTCCGGCCTGAACCGCGCCTCCACGCTGTCCGGCATCACGGTGTTCACCTGCGCATAGGGTTGACGCGGCAGCCGGAACTGCGCCTTGGGGAAATGGTCGGTCGTGAACCAGGTGGGGTGCCAGGTGGGCCCGAGGAAGGTGGCCGGCAGGCGCGCCACGCTGTCCAACGCGGCCGCCTCCCAGGTGGCGAACACCGTCACCGCTTCGCCGGGCGATCGCGCGGCCGACACCAGCAGCGTCTCCATGGACAGCGGCCATTCACCCCATGCATAGGTGTACGGGAAGCTCATCGGCGAGGCGAGCGCCTTGTGGATGCCGCGCTCGCGCAGCGTGGTGGTGATGCGCTCCGCATAGCGCACGTGGGCCGTGAGCAGGTCGTGCGCGCGCCACACCTGCAGGCATCCGAGCACCAGCACGACCGCCTGGGCACCGATCACCAGGGCCGGACGCACGCGCGGTCGCAGCACCACGCTTGCCAGCAGCACCGACCAGAAGAAACCCAGCCCCGTGTAGTAGTTCTCGTAGATGTTGGGGGAGCCGCCCTCGCGATCGGTCACCAGCACCAGGACGAGGAAACCCGTTGAGATGGCCACGGTGGTCAGCAGGCGGGTCCAGGCGCGGCACTGGATGGCAAGTGCCGTGGCCGCGAGCACCAGCAGCAGTAAGGCCTTGAACTTGGGGAAGAAGCGCAACAGGTGCTGCGTGCTTGCCTGGGATCCCAGGTCGGACCCATGGTTCAGCAGGTCGGGCACGGAAGGCATGCGCTGGGCCTCGTACGAAGAGCGTGTGAAGAGCAGGATGCGCACGGCGAACCAGCCGAGGCACAGGGCGGCCACGATCCACAGGCGCCGGTCGCGCCAGGCGTTGCGCCGCAACCACTCCACGGCGATCACCAAGGCCAGCGGGAACACCAGCAACTGGTGATGGAACGAGGACCAGACCACCAGCAGCAGGAACCCCACGGCCCAGCCTCTTCCACCACCGTCGAGCCAGCGCTTCAGCAGGGCCCAGGCGAGCACCATGAGCGTGAGGCCCTGGTTGAGCTCGGAGATGGCATAGAAGAAGGTGTAGTGGAAGGCGGCGGTCTTCACCAGCGGAAGGGCGAAGGCCGCCTCGCGGTCGCGCAGGCGCAGTACAAGCAGCAGGAACACGGCGACATCGATGCCCACGAAGGTCACCGAGTAGGTGCGGAGCACTGTGCTCACCGGGGCGCCCAGGTGCACCAGCAGCAGGGCCGGCAGCTGGGCCAGCCACGAGCCGTAGCGGCCAAGGGCCTCCACCGGGCGGCCCGAGTCGATCAGCTGGAACGCGAAGAACGCGCTGTCGGCGGTGGCGGTGCGTTCCAGGTGGAAGCGCCAGGCCATCACCAACTGGAACGCGAAGAGCCCGAGGCCCGTCCACAGCAATGGATCGCGCCAGGCGCGCGGCCTCAGGCCGGCCGTTGCGTCCATCGCTTGCGGAGCAGGCTGAGGCCTTCCAGCCGGAAGGGCCGGCCACCCATGTTCCAGAAGTACATGACCTGCTCGGTGCCAGGCGCCGCAGGCGGCACGCGGCGGTTGAACAGCAGGTCGCCCGTCACCACATCCGCCTGGTCGTAGCGCACGCCCTGGTCGCCCATGCGTTGCGCGAACACGATGGCCAGCCGCGAGCCGTCGCTCACCGATGCACGGGCCGACAGGATCCATTCGTCGTAGATGACACCGGGCGGCGGCAGGGGCAGGCCGCGCACCTCGAGCGGGAACTCGCCCTCCTTGAGGCACCACGCTCCGGACGCCGCGCCGGGGCAGGGCACCGTATCCGCCCGCAGTCCTGCGCCATCACGCACGCGCCCCTCCCAGATGAGCGTATCCATGGTGAAGCTGCGCACGACATCCCTTCGCTCGAAGAGGAAGATCTCGTACTCATGGCCGCCGAGCACGCGGCTCGCCTCGGGCGGTTCCAAGGCCTCCAGCACAGCGAACCGTCCGTCAGCGAGCAGGCGTTCCAGCGGAACGCCCGCCTCGTTGGAGCCCATCTGCGCGTCCCACGCGAGCAGGTCCCCGGGGCGGAAACGCTGTTCCACCTCCGCATCGCTCAAGCCCCACAGGGTGTTGTACACGGTGCTGTCGAAGGGGTCGAGCCCGGCGCCGAAGGCCATGTACGGATGGGTGGAATACACGCGCTCACCCTCCTGCCGGTGCTGCTTCACCGCCGAGGCCGCGCGGTCGAGGAAGTGCTGGTTCATCTCGGGCCTCACCGGCAGCTTCACCTGGTGGGCGAGATCAACGGCGCACCAGCCGGCAAGGACCGGCAGCAGCACCGGGGCGGTGATCGCCCACGCGTGTGCGGAGCGCAACAGCAACATCGCGCCGCGCACAAGGGTGAAGCAGGCGAACAGGCCGGCCAGCGGTATGGTGGTGACCAGCACACGCAGCAGCCCCGCCGAACCGCGGAACCCGGTCCACCAGAGCACGGAGTGGATCGCCACGATGCCCAGCACGGGCAGCGCGGCCGTGATCAGCAGCAGCCGGTGCGTCCTGCGCTGCTCATCGTCCTTCCATCGCACCAGCGGCCACAGCAGCAACGCGGCGACCCCGAGGTTCAGCAGGGGCCGGCCGTACACCTCCTCCGCATGGTCCACGAAGAAGTCCAGCGGCCCCGAGCCGTACACACCATCGGCATGGCGGTAGGGATCGCCGGCCCAGAACCAGAACGGATCGCCCTTGAACACGGCCGTGAGCACCATGTACAGGCCGAGGCCGAGCAGCATCCACGGCATGGCCCGCCAACGGCGTTCATGGGCGAGCCACAGGAGCACGAGGGGCAGGAAGGCGATGTGCTCCGGTCGTGCGAACGGGGCGAGGGAGGCCACGGCGGCGGCAGGAGCAGCCCGGCCCTCGAGCAGCAACATCACGGTGAGCACGGTGACCAGGCCGAAGAGCGGCTCGGTCATGCCTGCCATCACCATCAGCACGTACTGCGGCGCCAGCAGCACCAGCACGGGGAAGGCCACCTGCGCCGCACCGCCGGCCGTGCGCAGCGCCCGCACGCCAAGCCAGGCCGTGGCCGCGGCCACCACGGCGTTGAAGCCCGCCACGCCCGCATGCCCCAGTTGCGCGAAGGGCGAGGCCAGCACCGTGAAGAGCGGCTTGCCCCACAGGTCGAGGAGCAACAGCGGGTGCCGCCAGCTGTAGCGGGCGATCATGTAGTGGTTCACCCCGTCGCCCATCTCCAGCAGGCCCTCGCTCGTGGCGCGCAGCACCAGCAGCACCATCGCGAGCAGGACCCCCAGCGCGATGGCGAACGCCTCGGTGCCGCGGGTGCTGTGTTGCATGATGCCTAGGCGGACAGGCCGTACTTCACGATGCACCAGATCGCGCGGAAGCCGTCCTTCCAGCCGATCTTCTTGCCTTCGGCGTAGGTGCGCCCATAGTAGCTGATGCCCACCTCATAGATGCGCACGCCCTTCACCCGGGCCAGCTTGGCCGTCACCTCCGGCTCGAAGCCGAAGCGCCGCTCCTTCAGGTCGAGGCTCTTGGCGATGTCGCTGCGGATGAGCTTGTAGCAGGTCTCCATGTCCGTCAGGTTCAGGTTGTTGAACGCGTTGGACAGGAAGGTGAGGAACTTGTTGCCGATGCTGTGCCAGAAGAAGAGGATGCGGTGCGGGTGGTGGCCCATGAAGCGGGAGCCGAACACCACGTCGGCGAAGCCCTCCACCACGGGGCGCAGCAGGTCGTTGTACTCGCGCGGATCGTACTCCAGGTCGGCGTCCTGCACGATGAGGTATTCCCCGGTGGCCTCGCGGATGCCGCGGTGGATGGCCGCGCCCTTGCCCATGTTGCGGGGCTGCTCGAAGAACTTGATGCCCATGGCCGGGTCGGCATCCATGTAGCGCTTCACCGCCTCGACCGTGCCGTCCTTAGACCCGTCGTTCACGATGATCACCTCCTTGGCGATGCCGTGATGGAGCGCCACATCGCGCACCTTGTCAAGGATCAGGTGGATGGTGCGCTCCTCGTTGTAGGCGGGGATGATGATGGACAGCGTGCGGATCGTGCTCATGACCGTTGGCGAAGGTCGGAGATCTTCATCATGGCCGCGGTGGCATCCGCCAGTGGACGATCTCAAGGGAGGGTTTCTCCAGCACGAAGGGCAGCCCGGTGGTGTTCGCAAGGCGCAACGACCGGCGTGTCGGGCCCCACACCGGCTGCACCAGCAGGTCGAGCGCGAGCGGGCCATTGCGCAGCGGCTCGATGTGGTAATGCACCACGCGGCCCGCCACCCGCTCCTCGTAGATCAGCCGCACCCCCTCGCAGCCGGCCGGCACCCCGCGCACCACGGCGCGGATGCGCAGCTCGGCACTGCTGAGCCCGGCGGTGTCCAACGGAATGTCATCAAGGGCCCAGGGCGCCTGAGAGCTGTCCGCGTGGAACGCCTCGACCGACCGATCCGCAAGGCCATCGATGTCGGCGGGGATGCCAAGCCTCACCGTGTCCGGGCTCAACCGGTCGAGCCCACGCAGGTCGAAGATCCGCACGGCCCCGTGGCGACCGATCGGCCGCCGGAGGTAGGGGCGAAGGAAGGACCGCTGCTCCCAGGAGGCATCGGCGAACAGCAGGTGCGTGGCACCGTTGCGGATGAGCCGGTCATAGGTGGCCGCGGTGTCGAGCCCGCCCACGAACCCTGTCCAACCAGGCTGGCCCATGAGGTAGAGCGAGGCATTGATGCTCTCGTCGTCAGGGAAGATCACAGGGTCGGTCTCGCGCACGCCGATGGAACGCAGGTAGGGCGTGATGGTGTTGAGGTCGGCCAGGTGCCTGTAGGTGGTGATGTTCCAGAAGCCCAGCTCCCGCTCATGGTACACGGGCAGCAGGCTGGCGGGCATGAGCGGCGGCCCCTCGTGGTGGCGCATGTGTGAATTGTTCGCCGCGTACCCCAGGTTGTAGGTCACCAGCAGCACCATGGCAGCACGCGTGGCGCCCGCTCGGGCGATGGCCGGTCGGTGGCGTACGAGCCACCAGAGGAACACCACCCACACGGCCAGCAGGGCCACCTGTGGGTTGATGAAATAGTAGTCGTGGAAGAGCAGCGCGTTGAACCAGAGGAGCACATAGGCCACGGTGCCCGCGAGCAACAACGCGATCAGCGACCACGCGGCGCGCGGCACCTGCCGTGCGTGGGCCAGCAACACCACGAGCGCCAGGCCCAGCAGCAGCCACACGGTGGTATCGAAGACCTGGAAGACCAGGATGTCCGAGGCGAAATGCCAGGCCTCTGCGATGCGCTCAGGGGTCATCGTCCAGATGGGCCACAGGTTGTTGAACGTGTAGCGCCCGCCATGCAGCTCGTTGTACGCCTCGGCATGCAGGTACCAGGCGAGCACGGCCGCCAGCACCCCGGCAAGGGCGCCCCACCCCGGAACCGGGTCGGGCAGCAGGCGGCGCTCGGCGCCCAGCCAGCGCGGCCTCACGGTGGCCACCAGCAGCAGCGCACCCAGCGCCACGAGGCTCATGCCCGCGGTCACCTTCAGCAGGGCGGCGAGTCCGAAGCAGGCCGCGGCCAGGTACCACAGGCGGTGATCACGCCGGTCGGCGAAGCGCGTCATCGCGTACCAGCCGATCAACGCCAGGTCGAAGGCGGGCACATCGGGCAGGAAGGAGATGCCGTAGTACACCACCACAGGGGAGGTGAAGAAGAGCAGCGCCGTGGCCACGGACCAGAAGTCGCTGCGCGTGATGCGACGCACGGCCCCGAACAGCGCGAAGGTGGCCGCGGCATGCAGCAGCAGGCCGAAGAGGCGGTAGGTGAACTCGCTCTGGCCGATCACGGCCCAGATCCGGCCCATCACCCAGTAGATCAACGGCAGCTCGCCCGCGCTCTTCCCGGTGGTGCGCCCATCGGCGATGCGCGCCAGGATCTCCGGCTCCAGGAAGGTGCCGTTGCCCCGGGCGTAGTTGAGGGTGAGCGCCAGGCAGTCGCCCTGCCGCCACAGGTGCATGGGCTGGGGCCTCGCATGCAACAGGCGTCCGTACTCGTACGCCGAGATGAACAGCACGAACAGGCCCGCCAGCACGAGGAGGGCGCGCAGGCCGGAGGGACGCAGGGGCCCGGTCACGAAGCGTCGTTAAACGGTCATTTCCGGCACTTCGCCCTCCACCACCAGCCTGCCCTCGGTCTTCGCCTTGATCTCGTCGACGGTCACGCCGGGCGCGCGTTCGAGCAGCTTGAATCCCTCCGGTGTCACGTCGAACACGCCCAGGTCGCTCACGATCTTCTTCACGCAGCCCACACCGGTGAGCGGCAGGGAGCACTTCGTCAGCAGCTTGCTCTCGCCGGCCTTGTTGGTGTGCATCATCACCACGATGATGTTCTCGGCGCTGGCCACCAGGTCCATGGCGCCGCCCATGCCCTTCACCATCTTCCCGGGGATCTTCCAGTTGGCGATGTCACCGTTGTCGGCCACCTCCATGGCGCCGAGCACGGTGAGTTGCACCTTCTGGCTGCGGATCATCGCGAAGCTGGTGGCGCTGTCGAAGATGGAGCTGCCGGGCAGCAGCGTCACGGTCTGCTTGCCGGCGTTGATCAGGTCGGCGTCCTCCTCCCCTTCGTAGGGAAAGGGGCCCATGCCCAGGATGCCGTTCTCGCTCTGGAGCACCACGTTGATCCCCTCGGGGATGTAGTTGGCCACCAGCGTGGGGATGCCGATGCCGAGGTTCACGTAGTAGCCGTCCTTCAGCTCGCGCGCGATGCGCTTCGCCATCTGTTCCTTGGTGAGGGCCATGGGGTCGCTTAGTGGTCACGAAGGTCGTGATCGGGCTGGATCCGCAGCACCCTGGCGCGCGCATAGGCCAGCTCAACCTCCTGCCGGTGCCTGTTCCACAGGTAGCAGGCCACGCGCCGGGTGTTGCCGGCCAGCGTGGGGATCCTCCGGTAGAGGTGCAGCGTGTCGCCCTGCCACGATCGCTGCAGGGTGTTCAGTTCCAGGAGGTCGTAGTGCAGGTGCTCCCCTCCCGGGCCGTTCACCTCGATCACCAGGTCGATGGCGGGCGTCCGCTCAGGCGAACGCAGCACCAGGGCCAGGTCGATCACCGGCTGCGTGCCGAGGAGCTCGGTGACGGTGGGCTCCAACAGGGTGACGAACTCCCCTTCCACTTCCCGGGATGGCAGCACGCTGTCCTTCAGCAGGGCGAACTGCAGCGGCCGTTCACGGACCTTCAGCACCTGCCGTCCGCTCGCGCTCGTGGAGATGGTGCGGAAGCCCGGCGGTGCATGGAAGTACGTGGTGTCGATCAGCAGCAGGTCGCAATCGCCCTGCGGGAACCCGGTGGTCGACAGGGGTGCCAGTCCCGGGTAATGCCGCAGACGCTCGAAGTCCCATTGCGGGGGCATCTGGCGGTAGGCATCGATCAACAGCGGCCGCCCGGCGGCCATCTGCATCCGCGCGGCCGTGTCGAAGATGTGGCCGCTGATCGCCTCCTGGGGCCAGATGGCGGTATGCGAGAGGTTCAGCGTGGCCAGCGTGCGCAGCGGCAGCACCAACAGCACCAGCCCGGTCCACCGCAGCACCGCCCGCCGCTCCGCGGCCAGGTCCACCACGAGCGCCGTCAGCAGGGTCAGGAGCGGGACCCAGTGGAGCGCGGTGCGGTCCTCGGGATAGCGCACCCCGAAGGCCTCACCGAGCACGAGGCGGCCCAACAGTTCCACCGCCAGCAGCAACGCGATCACCGTCACCGGGCGGACACGCATGTCCCGCGGGGCGCGGAGCACCAGCACCGCCACATACAACAGCACCGCGACCAACGCAGCCGTGAGCGGCACCACCGACCAGCCCGCATCGGGCCCGAAGAGCATGGTGCCCAACGAGCGCAGGGAGCCCTGTATCAGCCCATCGCGCGTGCCGTAGTAGAGCAGGCCGCGCTCCTCCATGGCCTGGCCCAGCAGCACCGCTGCAGCTGCGGGGACCGCCCCGAGGAGCACCCACAGCGACCCGCTGGCGATCCGTTGCCCGGTGGACATCGGGCGCCTGAGCACGACGAGCAGCAACAGCAGCAGCCCGCCGCACCACACGACCACCAACGTGAGCATGGCGCTCGCCGCGAGCATCCAGCCCAGCAGCGCGACGACCACCTGTGCGATGGAGGCCGTTCTCACCGCCTCGGCCGTGTGGTAGAGCGCCATCAGCAGCAAGGCGATGCCAAGCCCGTAGCCCCGGTACAACGCGAAGAACTCGATGAGCACGGGCGCGAGCAGCAGCGCGGCCCACAGGCTCCAGCGCATGAGCGTGTCACGCATCCAGGAGCCCATGCGCCACGTGTACCACGCATACACCGCGAAGGCCAGCACGCTGGCGAGCCGCAACGCGATCGGCGCCATGCCGAAGGCCTTGTACGAAACCCACCCGAGCGCGGTGCATAAGAAGTGATTGCCCGCATCCCAATGGCTCAGGCCGGGAAGGAACTCGCCACTGAGGGTGTACACGAAGAAGGTGCGGGCCTCATCGTGCGTGAGCGGAACGAGGATGGCGCGCAGGGCGATGTACACGAACACAAAGCCCGCTAGCAACAGGAACGCCCGGGGACCTTTCAACACAATGTGCGGATGCGTTGAGTGTGGAAATGTGGCATCCTCGCCCGCATCTTACCTGGGCCTGT
Source organism: Flavobacteriales bacterium (assembly GCA_044344815.1). Classification (GTDB taxonomy): domain Bacteria; phylum Bacteroidota; class Bacteroidia; order Flavobacteriales_F; family PHOS-HE28; genus PHOS-HE28. The sequence continues at coordinate 8,831 of JBIJCH010000040.1, forward strand.
TCTGCCGGGCCTTGACGATGATCGCGGCCAACAACCTCCGCACCTCCTGGAAGGCCGGGGACCTCACATCATCTTCCATGGTCCGGTGTGTTGTGTACAGACTTCATGGCCGAACACTGCCGGCAAGCGGGGGGATCCACTTTCCTCGCATTGACACATTCGCACATTCCCCTCACCCCCGCTTGCGTACGGTGCGCTGCTCGATGCGCTTCTCGTAGTTCGCGCCCTGGAAGATGCGGTGCACGAAGATGCCCGGTGTGTGGATCTCGTCCGGATCGAGCGTGCCGGCGGGCACCAGCTCCGCCACCTCGGCGATGGTGATCTTGCCGGCCATGGCCATCATGGGGTTGAAGTTGCGGGCCGTGCGCTTGTACACGAGGTTGCCGAAGGGGTCGCCCTTCCACGCCTTCACGATGCTGAAGTCGGCGCGCAGCCAGCGCTCCATCACGTAGTTCTTGCCATCGAAGTTGCGCGTCTCCTTGCCCTCGGCCACTTCGGTGCCGTAGCCGGCGGGCGTGAAGAAGGCGGGGATGCCGGCACCACCGGCGCGGCAACGTTCGGCCAGCGTGCCCTGGGGGATCAGCTCCACCTCCAGCTCACCGCTCAGCATCTGCCGCTCGAACTCGTCGTTCTCGCCCACGTAGCTGCTGATCATCTTGCGGATCTGCTTGGTCTGAAGCAACAGGCCCAGACCGAAGTCGTCGACGCCGGCGTTGTTGCTGATGCAGGTGAGGCCCTTCACACCGCTGCGCACGAGCGCCGCGATGCTGTTCTCCGGGATGCCGCAGAGCCCGAAGCCGCCCACCATGAGCGTCATGTTGTCCTTGATGTCGGCGATCGCCGCTTCGGCGTTGGCCACGACCTTGTTCATGCTGAAAGGGATGGGCGACGAAGATACCCCGCGGCCCCGATGGCCGTGATCCGGGCCGTCAATCCCAGGTGGGGCCATCGTCCCCTCCTTCACCCTCCTCACCGCCGCCGTTCTCACCGCTCGCCTTCTTCCCGCAGTCGAGCTCCGGGGGCGCATCATCGGCGGGCGGTTCGAAGTCGCCCGTGCTGATGCCGATGGTGCTGTCGGCGTACACCTTGTTCATATAGTAGCCGTAGATCGGCAGCGCGCTGTTGGCCCCCTGTCCAAGGTCGGTGCGGCTGAAACGCACGCTCCGGTCCTCCGCGCCGGTCCACACCCCGGTCACCAGGTCGGGCGTGATGCCGATGAACCAGCCGTCGCTGTTGTTCTGCGTGGTGCCGGTCTTGCCGGCGGTGGGGTACTTGATGTTGCCGTACTTGGCGCGGTTGCCCCAGCCCATGCGCAGGCGCATGCCGGTGCCGCGGTCCATCACGGCCTTCAGCATGTCGAGCATCACATAGGCCGTGCGCTCGTCGAGCGCCTCCTCGGTGCGCGGCACCACGTCGTAGATGGCGTTGCCGTTCTTGTCCTCGATGCGTGTGAACACGATGGGGTCGATGTGCACTCCCTGGTTGGCGAAGGCCGCGAAGGCGCCGGTCATCTCCATCAGGGTGAGGTCGGCCACACCCAGGCACAGGCTGGGTACGGGATCGAGCTTGGTGCGCACGCCCATGTGGTTGGCCAGCACGGTCACCGCCTCGGGGCTGTACTGCTTCATGAGCCAGGCGGTGGCGGTGTTCACCGAGTTGGCCAGCGCGTATTTCAGGGTGATCATGCCGCCGTACTTGGCATCGCTGTTCTCCGGGCACCAGTCGGGCTGGCCGGGCGGCATGTCGAAGCACACCTTCTGGTTGGGCAGCTGGAAGCAGGGGTCGAGGCCCTCGCGCATGGCCGTGGCGTACACAAAGGGCTTGAAGGTGGAGCCCACCTGGCGGCGCGCCTGCTCCACGTGGTCG
>JBIJCH010000086.1:0-7597 GCA_044344815.1 Flavobacteriales bacterium
CATCCCCCCATTCACCATTCGCTATGGACCGTTCGCCTGAGTTCATGGATGCGACGTTAGGAAGCTTGCGTGGCCTTGGAGCTGATTTCGCTCAACTCCGGATGCAGCGTACCGTTGAGCGTGAGCAATTCCTCCTCCTCCCGGATGCGGCGGCGCAGGCCTTCGGGGTCGCTGATGGCCTTGGTCCTGGTGCTGCGGGTGCTGCGGCCCTTGCGCCAGGCGCGCTGCACCTCCATGGGCAGCAGGTGGATCTCGCGGCAGCTGGGGGAGCAGCAGTCGGCGTACTTGGTGGCGCATGCCTCGCACTGCACCAGCAGCACGTTGCAGGTGGCCTCGTGGCAGTTGGTGATGCGGTCGCTGGGGGTTCCGCACTGCATGCAGCTGCTCACCACATCGTCGGTGATGCGCTCGGCGAGGCGCTCGTCGAACACGAAGTTCCGGCCGAGGTACTTGCTCTTCAGCCCCTCGGCCTTCAGCTGGCGCGCGTAGTCGATGATGCCGCCGTGCAGCTGGCCCACGTTCGTGAAGCCTTCATGCTTCAGCCAGGCGCTGGCCTTTTCGCAGCGTATGCCGCCCGTGCAGTACATCAGCACCTCGCGGTCCTTGTGGCCCTTCAGCTCCTCCGCCACCTCCTCGATGGCCCCTCGGAAGGTGTCGGCCTTGGGCAGGTAGGCGCCCTCGAAATGCCCGATGAGGCACTCGTAGTTGTTGCGCATGTCCACCACCAGGGCCCCTGCTTCCATCTTCCGGTTGAAGGTGGCCGCATCGAGGTGCTCGCCCACGTTGGTCACATCGAAGGCCCCGTCCTCCAGGCCGTCGGCCACGATCTTCTTCTTCACCTTGACGGCGAGCTTCAGGAAGCTCCTGCCGTCATCCTCCACCGCGATCTTCCACGGCACATGGGCGAAGGCCTGCCGCGCGTCCAAGGCCTGGCGGAACCGTTCGAGCCCGTCCGTGGGCACGCTCACCTGGGCGTTGATGCCTTCCGGGGCGATGTACACGCGGCCCAGCACGCCCAAGGCCTCCCATTCCAGGTAGAGCGCGTTCCGGAGGTCCTCCACGCCGCCCAGCCGCACGTAGCGGTAGAAGGAGAGGGTGGTGCGGGGCGTGCCCTCGCGCTCCAGCCGGGCCCGGAGGATGTCCGGCCGGTGCAGGTTGCGGAGGCGGTGGGGGTCCATGCGAAGGGTGGCCGCAGCGGTGTGGCGAAGATACGGGCAAGGCGTGCGGCGGCGGCCTTCCCCGGAAGCCGTTCCGGGCTAGCTTTGGGCCATTCCAGCGCGACAATGGGCGACAAGAAGATCCTGGTGATCGGCAGCTCGGGCCAGATCGGCACCGAGCTCGTGGAGGGCCTGCGGGCCCGCTTCGGCAACGACAACGTGGTGGCCTCCGACATCAAGGAGCCACAAGTGCGGCAGGACGGGCCCTTCGCCATGGTCGACGCCACCGACCGCCGGGGCATCGAGCGCATCATCGACAAGCACGGCATCACCGAGGTGTACCTGCTGGCCGCGCTGCTGAGCGCCACGGCCGAGAAGGACCCCGCCTTCGCGTGGAAGCTGAACATGGAGAGCCTGCTGATCGTGCTGGAGCTGGCGCGCGAGGGCAAGCTGAAGAAGGTGTACTGGCCCAGCAGCATCGCCGTGTTCGGCCCCACCACGCCGAAGGACATGACGCCCCAGCGTACGGTGACCGAGCCCACCACGGTGTACGGCATCAGCAAGCTGGCGGGGGAGGGGTGGTGCCAGTACTACCACCAGCGCTACGGGGTTGACGTGCGGAGCATCCGCTACCCCGGCCTCATCGGCTGGAAGAGCGCGCCCGGCGGCGGCACCACCGACTACGCCGTGCACATCTTCCACGAGGCCATCAAGCACGGCACGTACACCAGCTTCCTGGGGCCGAAGAGCACCCTGCCCATGATGTACATGCCCGACGCCATCCGCGCCACCATCGACCTGATGGAGGCGCCGGTGGAACGGATCAAGGTGCGCACCAGCTACAACCTGGCGGGCATGAGCTTCGACCCGGAGCAGATCGCCGCCGAGGTGGCCCGCCACATCCCGGGCTTCACCATGGGCTACGCGCCCGATCAGCGGCAGGCCTACGCCGACAGCTGGCCGCGCAGCATCGACGACAGCGCGGCCCGCGCCGACTGGGGCTGGATGCCGCAGTACGACCTGCGCGCCATGGTGGACGACATGATGGTGAACCTGAAGCGCGAGCTGAAGCAGGAGGCCTGAGGCGTAACCCCGGGGCGCCCCGCTGCGTATCGCGGGTGCGGACCTCCGTTGCGCCATGCGTTCCGTACGCCCCATCCTCATCGCCGTCCTGCTGATGGCCGCCCCCGCCGCCCGCGCGGCAGGCCAGGGCGCGCCCGCCAACGCCGACACGCTGAACCGCCTGGATGAACAGGGCCGCCGCCAGGGCTGGTGGCGCGTGACCGGGCCCAAGGCCGACAAGCCGGGCTATGCCGACGGCCAGCTGATCGAGGAGGGCCGCTACGCCGACAACAAGCGCACCGGCGTGTGGCGCAGCTACTGGCCCACGGGCCGGGTGCGCACCGAGGTGGCCTACGAGCTGGGCCGGCCCAAGGGCGCCTACGCCACCTACTACGCCGATGGCAAGGTGGAGGAGAAGGGCACCTGGGAGCTGGACCGCAACACCGGCAGGTTCCAGCGCTGGCACCCCAACGGGCAGCTCGCGCAGGACTTCACCTTCAACCCCTACGGCGTGCGCGACGGCGTGCAGCGCTACTACCACGAGAACGGGCAGCTGGAGGTGGAGGTGACGGTGAGGAACGGGCAGGAGGAGGGCACCCTGAAGCGGTACTACGCCAACGGCGAGCTGCAGCAGGTGGCGCAGTTCAACGGGGGCGACATCAACGAGGCCACCAGCAGGTACATCAAGCCGGTGCACAAGGAGACCGCCGTGGTGGCCGAGCCCGCCGGCAAGGCCGCGCCCGCCGTGGCCGCCGAGGAGAAGCCCAACACCGCCCGCTTCCAGGAGAACGGGTACAACACCCTCTACGACAAGCAGCTGCGCCTGAGCAAGGTGGGCGACTTCAAGGCCGGCCGCCTGTGGAACGGCAAGGTGTACAAGTACGACAAGGACGGCAGGCTCGTGCGCATCGAGATGTACATCGAGGGCCACTACGCCGGCAACGGCGTGATCACCGACGAGGACAAGTAGGGGGGCTACTCCACCGCGCAGCGCGCCGTGCCCACGGGGGCTCCACCGGCACCGGTGGCCGCCACGGTGTACAGCCCCGGCGCCAGCCCGGCCGTGGCCAGCTCCATGCGCCGCCCCGCGCCCCGCTGCACGTGCACCACGCGCCCGGCCGCATCCAGCACCAGCGCGCGCTCCAGCGGCTCCGCGGCCTCCAGCACCAGCGGCAGGCCCTGGGCTACCACGCCCGGCAGCACCCGCAGGCCGTGCACGCCGCCGCCCACCTCCACCACCCCCGTGGCCACCACCTCGCAGCTGTCGTCCGCCGCGGAGCCGATGTACTTGGCCAGGCCCTCCACGTCAATGCTGTCGGCGGTGTAGGGCCCGGCCACGAAGAGGGTGTCGTGGTAGAAGGCCATCTCCTCCACCACGTTCACGATGGTGCCGCCCAGGCTGCACCAGCGGTGGCCGTTCCAGGTGGCCACCTTGCTGGCGGGCAGGCCCCCGGCGTAGTTGAAGCCGCCGCCCACGTACAGCAGGTCGTTGTGCACGGCCAGGGCGAACACCGGCGCGTTCAGCTGGTAGTTGCCCAGGGCGTAGGTCACGCTCAGGCCCACGGGGTTCCACTGCTGGCCGTCCCAGCGCATGATGCCGTGGCCGGCGTTGCCGCTGCTGAGGCGGAAGGCCCCGCCCAGGTACAGGTCGCCCTGGTAGATGGCGAGGCACTCCCCCGAACCCTGGCTGCCGGCCAGCCCGCCGCCCAGCGGGCTCCAGCTGGTGCCGTCCCACACGGCCACGTCGCGGGCGTTCACATCGTTGATCTGGCCCGTCACCACCAGCTGGCCTTGGTACTTCACGGCATCGTAGACGTAGGCTTGGTTGAAGGGAAATCCGTTTACGGGCTGCCAGTTGCCGCCTTCGCGCCGGGCCAGGCCGTGGCACACCTGCCCATCGGCCACCGTGTAAGCACCCAGCGCATAGAGCGTGTCATCGATCACTTTTAGTTCATAGACAGGTGCATCAAACTGCCCATAAGCCTGCCAGCTACTACCGTCGTAAAAGCGCAGGTACGGCGGGTGCGAGATCCCGGCCAGCAGCGTATCGTGGTATACGATCACCCCTCGCCCATACGACCCCAGAGAATCTATTACGGACCAGGTTCCTCCTGAATAAGCGAGCACGCTGTTATCCAAGGCGGAAAGACCATTGATGCCTCGATTACCTATGTAGTACAGTACGTCAGCCGTGCTGTCCGTGAACATGCCGCTTCGGCCACCGACCTGCGTACCGGGCATATTGGCCGAAGCCCAATTGATTTGCGCCATCAAGCCGTGCAAGAGCGCGAGGCTCAGCAAGCAAAGCATCACCTGGCGTTTCATGGGGTCAACAGCCTGATGGGTTGGCATTCGCAATCGTAAGGTAGGCTTCATCCGTCGAACACGGGCCGCCGCCACCGCCCCGCGCTACCTTCGCGCCTTCCGATCCCTGCCATGACCGAGCTGCGAAAAGGTCCGTTCCGCATCACCAACACGCTCACGCGTGAGAAGGTGGAGTTCAAGCCGCTGAACCCGCCCCACGTGGGCCTGTACGTGTGCGGCCCCACCGTGTACAGCGATGTGCACCTGGGCAACGTGCGCACCTTCACCACCTTCGACCTGCTGTACCGCTGGCTGAGCCATGTGGGCCACCGCGTGCGCTACGTGCGCAACATCACCGACGTGGGCCACCTGGTGGGCGACGTGGACGAGGGCGAGGACAAGATCGCCAAGCGCGCACGGCTGGAGCAGCTGGAGCCCATGGAGATCGTGCAGAAGTACACCAACGGCTTCCACGATGTGATGCGGCTCTTCAACATCCTGCCGCCCAGCATCGAGCCCACCGCCACGGGCCACCTCATCGAGCAGATCGGCATGGTGCAGCGCATCATCGACGCCGGCTACGGCTACGAGGTCAACGGCAGCGTGTACTTCGACGTGCCCAAGTTCGCCGCGAAGCACGCCTACGGGGAGCTCAGCGGCCGCAGGATCGACGAGCTGCAGGCCAACACCCGCGACACCGAGGGGATGGACGAGAAGCGCAGCCCGCTCGACTTCGCCATCTGGAAGAAGGCCGACCCCACGCACCTGATGAAGTGGCCCAGCCCCTGGGGCGAGGGCTTCCCCGGCTGGCACCTGGAGTGCAGCGCCATGAGCACCAAGTACCTGGGCCGCACCTTCGACATCCACGGCGGGGGCATGGACCTGAAGTTCCCGCACCACGAGTGCGAGATCGCGCAGAGCGTCGCCGCCGACGGGCAGGCCCCCGTGCGCTACTGGATGCACGGCAACATGCTCACCGTGAACGGCCGCAAGATGGCCAAGAGCGAGGGCAACGGCTTCACCCCCGAGGAGCTCATCACCGGGAACCACAAGCTGCTCGAGCGCGGGTACAGCGCCATGACCGTGCGCTTCTTCATGCTGCAGTGCCACTACGCCAGCACGCTCGACTTCAGCAACGCCGCCCTGCAGGCCGCCGAGAAGGGCCTGGAGCGCCTGATGGCCGCCGTGGACGTGCTGGACACGCTGAAGCCCGCCGCCGCGCCCGATGCCGCGCAGGACACCGCCGTGCACGCGCTCGCCCAGCGGTGCTACGACGCCATGAACGACGACCTCAACAGCCCGGTGATGATCGCCGAGCTCTTCGAGGGCGTGCGCCTGATCAACTCCGCCAACGACGGCAAGCTGGCCCTCGGCGCCGGCGCCATCGGCACGCTGAAGGCGCTGTTCCACGCCATGGTCTTCGACGTGCTGGGCCTGAAGCGCGAGGCCGCCGCCGCGGGCGACGACACCGCGCTCGACGGGCTGGTGCAGGTCTTCATCGGCATGCGCGCCGAGGCCAAGGCCCGCAAGGACTTCGCCGCCAGCGACCGCATCCGCGACCAGCTGCTCGCCCTGGGCATCGTGCTGAAGGACACCAAGGAAGGCACCACCTGGAGCCGCGCCTAAGCCCACCGCCATGCCCCGCACCGCCCTCCGCATCACGGCCATCGCGCTGCCGGCCCTGCTGCTCGCCGCCCTCCTGCTGAAGGCCTGCCGCAGCGACAACGGCGGCACCGCGCCGCCGCCCCCGCCCGCCGGGCAGCCGCAGCCCGCCGTGCAGGTGCCGCTCTTCGACGCCGATTCGGCCTACGCCTACGTGAAGAAGCAGGTCGACTTCGGTCCGCGCGCCCCCGGAACGCCCGGGCACAGGGCCTGCGGCGACTGGATGACCGGCTTCCTGCGCCAGCTGGCCGACACCGTGATCGAGCAGACCGGCACCGTCACCGCCTTCAACGGGCAGAAGCTGCCGCTGCGCAACATCATCGCCAGCTGGGCGCCGGAGAAGAAGGAGCGGGTGCTGCTGCTGGCGCACTGGGACACGCGGCCCTTCGCCGACAAGGACGACGAGCGCCGCAACGAGCCCATCCTGGGCGCCAACGACGGCGCCAGCGGCGTGGGCGTGCTGCTGGAGATCGCGCGGCGGCTGAAGGAGCGGGCGCCCGCCGTGGGCGTGGACATCTTCCTCACCGACGCCGAGGACTTCGGGGAGCCCAGCGACGCCATGGAGGCGGGCCAGAATGCCCTGCTCACCTGGTGCCTGGGCTCGCAGTACTGGGCGAAGAACCCGCACGTGGCGGGCTACACCGCGCGCTACGGCATCCTGCTGGACATGGTGGGCGCGGCCGACGCCGTGTTCTACCGCGAGCAGCTGAGCATGCAGTACGCGCCCCACGTGGTGCAGAAGGTGTGGAAGGCCGCGCAGGGCCTGGGGCACGAGCGGTACTTCCGCAACGAGACGAAGTACTTCGTGGGCATCGACGACCACGTGATCGTGAACCGCGAGATGCGCATCCCCACCATCGACATCATCGGGTACGACGAGAACACCAAGGCCTTCCACCCCAGCTGGCACACGCACGGGGACGACCTGTCGGTGATCCACCGGGGCACCCTGGCGGCCGTGGGGCGCACCGTGCTGCACGTGGTGTACCACGAGCGGTAGGCGCGGGCTTCGGCGGCGCTGGTTACCTTCGGGGAAAGAACGTTGACGATGAAACGCTGGAGGATGAGGCCCGCGCCCGATGCGGCGGCGGTGCAACACTTGACGCATGACCGATGCCCTTCGGTCGCCGCCCACCTGCTCGCGCAGCGCGGCATCACCACGCCGCAGGAGGCGTCCACCTACTTCCGCCCCGACCTGGGGCAGCTGCACGACCCCTTCCTGATGAAGGACATGGACCGTGCCGTGGAGCGCATCGAGCGCGCCCTGGGCGACGGCGAGCGCATCATGGTGTACGGCGACTACGACGTGGACGGCACCACCGCTGTGACCCTGGTGTACGCCTTCCTGCTGCGCTTCACCGGCAACGTCACCTTCTACATCCCCGACCGCTACGCCGAAGGCTACGGCGTGT
>JBIJCH010000425.1:0-2522 GCA_044344815.1 Flavobacteriales bacterium
AACGGGGTGAGCGTAGCCCTGCCCGCGAGCCTCGCCGGCACCACCTTCCGACTGATCTTCAGCTGGAAGTCGGACACCTCGTTGGGCGGCAACTGCCCTGCGGCGATCGACAACATCTCCCTCACCTCGGCACCGCAGACGCCGTTGTGCGGCATCAAGACGATCGACAACACCCTGCCCACGGGCGGCAACAACTATGCTTCGTTCACGGATGCCATCAATGCCGTGAACCTGAACGGCACCTGCGGTCCCCTCACGTTCGACGTGACGGCCGGGCAGACCTTCAGTGAGCTGCCCCCCGCGATCACCGCTAGCGGCGCGCTGGGCAACGCGATCACCTTCCAAAAGAGCGGTGTGGGTGCGAACCCGGTGATCACCCCCACGGGCACCGCCACCACCAATGAGGCGGGCATCACCATCACGGGCGGTGACTTCATCGTGTTCGACGGCATCGATGTGAACGCCTCCGCAGGCACGGCCATCGAGTACGGCTACCTGGTGCGCAACGCGAGCGCCACCAACGGTGCCAACAACGTGACCGTGCGCAACTGCGCGATCACCCTCAACAACGCCAACACCGCCTCCATCGGCCTTTTGCACAGCGCCTCCACCACCGGCGGTGGCGTTACCCCCACCGATGCCAACGGCAGGAACAGCGATTGCCTGTACGAGAACATCACGGTGCGCAACACCCGCCTGGGCGGCGTGCTGGTGACCTCGGGCAGCACCACCTTCGTCGGTGCCAACAACGTGGTGCGCAACTGCACCATCGGTGCGCCTTACACGGGTGTGCCCACCAACGACATCGGAGCCGGTTCCACCAGCTCGGTCTACGGCATCCAGTTCCTGAACCAGGAGAGCGGCCAGGTGTATGGCAACACCGTGCGCAACATCGGCGCCAGCGGCACCAACCGTGGCATCTGGATGAACGCCGCCAAGGGGACCAACACGCGCGTGTACGGCAACCGCGTGTCCGGCATCCGCAACACGCTCGCCACAGGCACCTCCACCCAGCGCGGCATCGAGGCGGCCATGAGCACCACGGGCGTGCACACCATGTTCGTGTACAACAACATGGTGAGCGACATCACCTCGGCCTACACGGGCACAGCCACGGGCACCCGCATAATCACCGGCATCATCCTCGGCAGCGGCGCTGCCGGAAGCGTGTACAACGTGGACTTCAACTCGGTGAGCCTGGACGGTTCCGGCTCGCCGAACTGCAGCAGCGTGTGCCTGGAATGGGGCGGAACCACCACCACCCACAACGCCCGCAACAACGTGCTGGCGAACTTCACCGGTGCCCAGACCGGACTGGCCAAGCACTATGCGGTGCGGTCCACCAGCGCCACCCAGTTCGGCGCCGCCGGCTCGGTGACCAACTACAACAACTACTTCATCGCCAACAGCACCAACGGTTTCGTGGGGCTCACCAGCACCACCGACCGTGTGAACGTGGCGGCCTGGGCGGCCGCGCTCACGGCCAACCCCGGCCAGGAGGCGAACACCCTCGCGGTGGACCCCGGCTTCCTGAACAACGCCACCGACCTGCACCTGGACCTGAACCTGCCTGGTGCGCTCGCGCTTAACAACAACGGCATCGACGTGGCGGGCATCACCACGGACCTCGACGGTGATACGCGATCCTCGCCCCCGGACCGCGGTGCGGACGACTACTTCCTGCCCACCTGTTCGGGTACTCCCACCGCTGGAACCATCCAGGCCCCGGTGAGCTTCCTGTGCAACGGGCAGGGCACCACGCTCTCCCTGCTGGGCAACACCTTGGGCATCGGCATCACCTACCAGTGGCAGAGCAGCAACACCCCCGGCGGGCCCTACACCAACCTGGGCACTTCCAGCACCCAGGCCACCGGTGCGCTGACGGACACCACCTACTACATCTGCACGGTGACCTGCAACCAGGGCGGGACCTTCCCGGCGACCACCGCCGAGTACACACTGATCGTGAACCCGGTACCCACCGCCAGTGCCACGAGCAACCAGCCGGTGTGCCAGGGACAGACCCTCACGCTTGACGGCACGACGAACATCGGCACCACCTACAGCTGGACCGGCCCGAACGGCTTCAGCGCCAGCACGGAGGATGCTTCCGTGAGCAACATCGGCCTGAGCGGAAGCGGCAACTACACCTTCTCAGCATCGGCCAATGGCTGCACCAGCCTGCCCGCCGTGGTGGGCGTGACGGTGAATCCCCTGCCCGCGATCCAGAGCGTGACCGCCACACCGAACCCCGTGTGCGTGGGCGGCAACAGCCAGCTGAACGTGACGGCCGTGGTGGATGTCCCCTTCGTGCGCATCACGGAAGTGACCGTGTTCCGCACCGGAACAGGTGCCACGCCGACCTACCCGGCATACGTGGATGCAGGCATCAACGACTTGATCGAGCTGAACAACACATCCAGCCTACCGGCTGACATCAGCGGGTGGTCGATCGGAGACTACGCCAGCAACGCCACCACGCCCACGCACCCGCTGCTCACCTTCCCCAGCGGAACGGTGAT
>JBIJCH010000051.1:0-9812 GCA_044344815.1 Flavobacteriales bacterium
AGCTCGGCTACCACGCGCAGATCATCGACAGCGGCCGCTTCGTGAACGACAGCATGGGCGGCTACGTGGCCAAGCAGACGGTGAAGAAGATCATCGCCGCCGGCAAGAACCCTGCCGAGGCCCGCGTGCTGATCATGGGCGCCACCTTCAAGGAGAACGTCACCGACATCCGCAACAGCAAGGTGATCGACGTGGTGCGCGAGCTCACCAGCTTCAGCTGCCACGTGGACGTGACCGACCCCCACGCCGACAGCGACGAGGTGAAGCACGAGTACGGCTACTCCCTCGCGCCGGAGATGAAGGGTCCGTACGATGCCATCATCGTGGCGGTGAACCACACCGAGTACGCCGGCAAGGACGAGGCCTGGTTCAAGAGCATGATGACGCCGAAGGGCATCCTCGTCGACCTGAAGGGCATCTTCCGCAAGAAGGTGAAGGACCTGACGTACTGGAGCCTGTGAGCGGATGTCCGGTCATAGCCTTGTCAGCGATGACCGCCCTTGTGGGTGCAAGGGGCTGTGGTCAGCGAGGGGATGATGCCGGCGTTGTCAACGGTCAAGCACCGCTGCTTCCCGGGGATACCAAGGATGTTGAGATCACGGAGTGGGCCCTGATGAACGACACAGCCACTTCGGTGGGCCTGTTGTTCAACCCGGGGGGGCGCCGTGAGGTGGTGGCCATGCGCTTCACCGATGAATGCTGGCTCGAACTGCCGGTGCAAGAACGTGGTGATAGCATCGCGCTCACCTGGCTTCCAGCGCTGGATACGAAGTACGATTTCGACTTCGCGCGAGCGGTACAGGAGCATCCGCCGACCGATCCCCCTGGAGGGTTCATGACCTTGCTTCGGACCGACGACTCGACGCTCCGTGTGGTCCAGGTCGATACGTCCATCGCTGGTCCCATCAACAGGACCTCCACGGGCGCGATCCCTTGGATCCCGGATTCATTCCATCTCATTGAACGCAGGAACAGTGGAGCGCACTAGGACCCTCCTCATCACCGGCGGCGCCGGCTTCATCGGCAGCCACGTGGTGCGCCGCTTCGTGAAGCGCTACCCGCAGTACCGCATCATCAACCTCGATGCGCTCACCTACGCGGGGAACCTGGAGAACCTGCGCGACGTCGAGGCCGCGCCGAACTACACCTTCGTGAAGGGCGACATCCGCGACGCGGAGCTGTTGACGAAGCTGTTCGCCGGGCACGCGATCGACGGGGTGATCCACCTGGCGGCCGAGAGCCACGTGGACCGCAGTATCACGGACCCCATGGCCTTCGTCAGCACCAACGTCATCGGCACGGTGACGCTGCTGAACGCGGCCCGGGATGCGTGGCGCGGTTCGTTCGACGGCAGGCGCTTCTACCACGTGAGCACCGACGAGGTGTACGGCTCGTTGCACAACGGCGGCTTCTTCACCGAGGAGACGCCCTACGACCCGCAGAGCCCGTACAGCGCCAGCAAGGCCGCCAGCGACCACTTCGTGCGCGCCTACGGCAACACGTACAAGCTGCCCTTCGTGCTCACGAACTGCAGCAACAACTACGGCAGCCACCACTTCCCCGAGAAGTTGATCCCGCTCATGATCAACAACATCCGCACGAAAAGGCCGCTGCCCGTGTATGGCAGGGGCGAGAACGTGCGCGACTGGCTGTGGGTGGAGGACCATGCGAGCGCCATCGATACGGTGTTCCACACCGGCGTGAACGGCGAGACCTACAACATCGGCGGGCACAACGAGTGGCGCAACATCGACCTGGTGCACCTGCTCTGCGCCATCATGGACAGGAAGCTTGGTCGGGCGGAAGGCGAGAGCGCGAAGCTCATCACCCACGTCACCGACCGTGCCGGGCATGACCTGCGCTACGCCATCGACGCCACCAAGATCAAGCGCGAGCTGGGCTGGGAGCCAAGCATCACCTTCGAGGTGGGCCTGGAGCGCACGGTGGACTGGTACCTTGCGAACACCGAGTGGCTCGACCACGTGACCAGCGGGTCGTACCGCCACTACTACGAGGAGCAATACCACAAGCGCTGAGGCATGGGCCTGTTCGGCAACCTGTTCGGTAAGCGGGCGGCGGCGATGGCACCCGCCGAACTGGCCGTGCTGGGTGCCGACATGCACAGCCACTTCATCCCCGGCATCGACGACGGGGCGCCCACGATGGAGGCCAGCCTCGAGCTGATCGCAGCCATGGCCGACCTCGGCTACCGCAAGGTGATCACCACCCCCCATGTGATGGCCGATGGCTACCGCAACAGCCCCGCGCGGATCCTCGCGGGCCTCGAACAGGTGCGCGCGGCCGTGAAGGCCGCGGGCATCCCGGTGGAGGTGGAGGCCGCCGCCGAGTACTACCTCGACCATGAGCTGGAGAACAAGGTCACCACCGGCGAGATCCTCACCTTCGGCGACCGCCACGTGCTCTTCGAGCTCCCCTTCATCAGCGAGCCGCACATCCTGCTCAGCGTGGTGTTCGCCATGCAGACACAGGGGTACAGGCCCGTGCTCGCGCACCCCGAGCGCTACGGCTTCTGGTACGCCGACACCAGCATGCCGCAGAAGCTGAAGGAGCGCGGCGTGCTCTTCCAGCTCAATACCGTGGCGCTCATGGGCGCTTACGGTCCACAGGCGCGCAAGGCCGCCGAGAAGTACATCGACCTGGGGTGGTACGAGCTGCTGGGCAGCGACTGCCACAAGATGGACCACATCCACGCCATCCGGGCCACGCTCACCGAGCCCTACCTGCACAAGCTGCTCGCCAGCGGCCGCCTGATCAACCACACGCTGTAGGCATGGCCGGCGGCATGGACCTGCGCTTCAAGCTCGTGAAGGCCGCGGGGCGCGTGCTGCATCCGTTGGTGCCGCAGCTCGACCTGCGCGCGAACCCCCTGCAGGACCAGGTGGAACTGCTGCCGCGGCGCACCGTGCACTGGGACCTCTCCAGGCTCACCTGGGTCGGCCCCGAGCCCGTCTGGTGGGCGCAGCGCGACGTCCCGCTCGCCGCCGCCGTCCGGGTGGAGCTGAAGGACGCCGAGATGATCGGGCACGGCGTGGTGGTGACCGCGAAGGGCGAGGCCGTGCTGGAGAGCACCCTCTTCCAGGCCAGCTACCTGCGCCGCAGCCACGTGGACCACCTGATCCTCGCGCGCCGCCTGCTGAAGGCCGAGCACTACGATGCGGTGATCCCGCTCACCAATTACCTCGACCTGAGCTATTTCCACTGGACGCTCGAGGCCGTGGGCCGCCTGGCCCTGGTGGAGGACCAGCTGAAGGACCCTGCGTGGAAGGTGCTCATCAGCGAGAAGAAGGCGCGCTACCTGCGCGGGGCGCTGGAGTTCCTCTTCGGCCTCGACGAGGCGCGCGTGGTGTCGGGCACGGCGAAGCGCAAGGTGATGCACCGCTGCCTGATGGTGAGCAACCCGCACGCGCGCAGCCTGCCGGGCGCGGGGGTGGAGGTGTACCCGCCCGAGCACATCCGCTGGCTGAACACGCGCGGGCACGAACGCATCGGCGGTGTGCGGACCGGGCGGCGCAACATCGTCATCTCACGCCGCAAGCAGATCGGCCGGAAGATCACCAACGAGGAGGTGCTCCTCGCGCATTTCCCGCAGCTCAACCTCGAGTTCGTCACGCTGGAGGACCTCAGCCTGCGCGAGCAGGTGGACACCTTCGCGCACGCCGGCGTGATCATCGCGGTGCACGGGGCGGGCCTGGCCAACCTGGTCTACGCGACCGACGCCGCGGTGATCGAGCTCTACCCCACGCCACTGCAGCCGAAGAACAGCGCCTACTTCGTGCAGATCGCGGCGTGTCTGGGCCTGCCGCACCTCGTGCTGCACTACGAGGGCACGGGTCCCGCACCGCATTGGGACGTGACGCTCACCACCGAACAGCTCGATCACATGGAGCGCTTCCTGCGCAAGGAGGGGCGGGTGTGAACCGGCCTATGGGTGCAGGTAGGTGGGCTTGATGGCCTCCTTCAGCTCCTCGTCGATGGAGTCATCGAAGGCGAAGGAGTAGAGCATCCAGGTCTTGTCGGCCCGGTAGAACATGAACCGGAACCGGAGCGGCTGGCGGTCGTACTTCACGAGGACATCGTGGAGCACGAGGTCGCCGATGACATCCTTCGTGCCGAGCTGCGCGTAGCCGCGGTAGTCGCCCATCAGGTCGATCGAGCCTTGCAGCTGGCGCTTGAGGTTGTCGAGGTCATCGCTCTTGCGCGAGATCCACTGGTTCGAGCGGTAGAGCTCGTCGATGGCCTTGTCAACCTTGCCGGCCGAGTAAGTGGCGAAAAAGGCCCGGATCTGCTCGTCAGGGGTGGCCTGGGCCAGGCTTGCCAGCGAGAGCACAAGGCCGAGGAGGATGGCGGGGGTGCGCATGCGCTGTGCCTTATGCCGCCGCCGTCTCCAGCTCGCGGCTCACCTTCTTGAAGAGGCCCTGGAGCACGTTGCCGGGACCCACCTCCACCACCTTGGTGGCGCCGTCGGCGAGCATGTGCTGCATGGTCTGGGTCCAGCGCACGGGCGCGGTGAGCTGCGCGATGAGGTTGGCCTTGATGCGCGCGGGATCGGTGTGGGCGCGGGCGTCCACGTTCTGGTACACGGGGCAGCGCGGGTCCACGATGGGCGTGTAGGCGATGGCGGTGGCGAGCTCGGCACGGGCCGGCTCCATCAGCGGGCTGTGGAAGGCGCCGCCCACGGGCAGCACCAGGGCGCGCTTGGCACCTGCCGCCTTCAGCGCCTCGCAGGCCGCGTTCACGGCCTCGATGGTGCCGCTGATCACCAGCTGGCCGGGGCAGTTGTAGTTGGCGGGCACCACCACGCCCTTGCCGGCGTTGGCGCTCACCTCGGCGCACACCTCCTCCACCTTCGCATCCTCCAGGCCCAGGATCGCGGCCATGGTGCCCGGCTGCAGCTCGCAGGCCTTCTGCATGGCGTTGGCCCGCGCGGCCACCAGCTTCAGCGCGTCACTGAACTCCATGGCGCCCGCGGCCACCAGCGCGCTGAACTCGCCCAGGCTGTGGCCTGCGACCATGGCCGGCTGGAACGCGTCGCCCAGCACCTTGGCCTTGATCACGCTGTGCAGGAAGATCGCGGGCTGGGTGACGTTCGTCCGCTTGAGGTCCTCCTCGGTGCCGTTGAACATCACGTCGGTGATGGTGAAGCCGAGGATGTTGTTGGCGTGCTCGAAGAAGACGCGCGCGTTGGCGTCGTTCTCGTAGAGGTCCTTGGCCATGCCGGGGAACTGGCTGCCCTGGCCGGGGAACACGTAGGCGGTCATGTGCGGGTCGATAGTCGCATCGAAAGTACACGACCGGCGGGAATGGCGGAGGGAGTGACAAGTGTCAAGTCACAAGGGTCAAGTGACAAGGCACACCCGGACAGGCGCACCCTCAGTTTCTCTGCGCCCTCTGCGCCTTGGCTGTTCCTCTGCGTTCTCCTAATGCAGCTTCGCGCTGATCAGCTTCACGAACTCCTCCCGCGTGCGGTTGTCGGTGAGGAAGATGCCGGTGAAGGCGCTGGTGGTGGTCACCGAGTTCTGCTTCTGGATGCCGCGCATCTGCATGCACAGGTGGGCGCACTCCAGCACCACGGCCACGCCCATGGGCTTCAGGGTGTCCTGGATGCAGTCGCGGATCTCGTTGGTGAGGCGCTCCTGCACCTGCAGGCGCCGGGCGAAGGCGTCGACCACGCGGGGGATCTTGCTGAGCCCGGTGATGTGGCCCTTGGGGATGTAGGCGACGTGCGCTTTTCCGAAGAAGGGCAGCATGTGGTGCTCGCACATGCTGTACACCTCGATGTCCTTCACCACCACCATCTGGCTGTAGTCCTCCTTGAACATGGCGCTGCGCAGGATGGCCGCCGGGTCCAGGTCGTAGCCGTGGGTGAGGTATTGCAGCGCCTTCGCCACGCGCTCCGGGGTCTTCTGGAGCCCTTCGCGCTTCGGGTCCTCGCCGATGGCCTTCAGGATGTCGCCGTAGTGATCGCCGATGCGGCGCACGAGCTTGGCGTCGTACTGGTCGATGCGGGTGTAGCTGTCCACCGCGTCCTCCGGACCTGTGCGGCCAGACTTAGGGCTGCGCTTAGGCTTGTTCGCCATGGTATTCCACGGTGTTGTTCTCGGTCTCCTCCACCTTCACGGTGCGCAGGGTCACGCCCAGGGCGCGGATGGGCGCCTCCAGCTGTTCCCAGATGGCGAGGGCCAGGTTCTCGGTGCTGCTGTACCGCCCCTTCATGAAGGGCACGTCGAGGTCGATGTTCTTGTGGTCGAGGTGGTCGATCACATGCTCCTTGATGATGCGGCTGAGAGCGCTGAGGTCCGTGACGAAGCTGGTCTCCGGGTCGGGCTCGCCGGCCACTGTCACCCACAGCACGTAGTTGTGGCCGTGGCCGTTGGGGTTGGAGCACTTGCCGAAGACCTCCAGGTTCTTCGCGTCGCTCCAGTCGGGGCGGGCCAGGCGGTGGCTGGCGCAGAAGCGCTCGCGGCGGGTGATGTGCACGATGGGCATGCGGAAGGAATGACTGGGCGCGGGAATTGTTCGCAGGCCAGCGAAGGTAGGGGTGGGGCGGGGTGCTGGCTACCTTCGCGTCCGCGCCGCGCCAACAGGCCGCAGCGCGCCATGCATGATCGTCGTTACCGGGGCCGCGGGCTTCATCGGAAGCTGCTTGATCGCCGAACTGCTTGAGCAGGGCTGGCAGGACATTGTGGCCGTGGACGACTTCAGCCGCGCCGACAAGGCGCCCAACCTGCACGGCAAGCAGCTCACGGCCAAGGTGCACCGCGACGACTTCTTCACCTGGCTGGCGGAGAACGAGCGCTTCGTGCAGTTCATCTTCCACCTGGGCGCGCGCACCGACACCACCGAGTTCAACAAGGCCATCTTCGACGAGCTGAACGTGCGCTACAGCCAGCGGATGTGGGAGGCCTGCGTGCAGTACGGCATCCCCCTGGTTTACGCCAGCAGCGCGGCCACCTACGGCGGTGGTGAGCTGGGCTACGCCGACGACCATGCGCTGATCCCCCGCCTGAAGCCGCTGAACCCCTACGGCGAGAGCAAGAACACCTTCGACCAGTGGGCGCTGCGGCAGGAGAAGCAGCCCTACTTCTGGGCCGGCCTCAAGTTCTTCAACGTGTACGGGCCCAACGAGTATCACAAGGGCCGCATGGCCAGCGTGGTGTTCCATGGCTTCAACCAGGCGCGGGAGAAGGGCGAGATCAAGCTGTTCCGCAGCCACCGGCCCGACTACGCCGACGGCATGCAGCTGCGCGACTTCGTGTACGTGAAGGACGTGTGCCGCGTGTGCCTCTTCCTGATGGAGCACCGCAAGGACAGCGCGATCTACAACCTGGGCAGCGGTAAGGCGCGCGCCTTCCTCGACCTGGCGAAGGCCACCTTCGCGGCCATGGACAAGCCCGCCAACATCGGCTTCATCGACACGCCCATCGACATCCGGGACAAGTACCAATACTTCACCGAGGCGAAGATGGAAAAGCTGAAGGCCATCGGCTACGGCCAGCCCTTCCACACGTTGGAGGAGGGCGTGACGGACTACGTGAAGAACTACCTGCTGCTGGCGAAGTACCGCTGAGCGCGGTCCCCGGGCATGCGTCATCGTGCCGTTCGTGCCGGCGTTCGCGCAGCCCATTGGGTCGCGGTGGGTGGATCCTTCGCTCCGCTCAGGAAGACAGTACGGTGAGGGGGCTGCGCTTCTGCGGGCCTGGAAGCGGCCAACTCTTCATCGGCCCGTCCGGGGTCGCCTGAATGCAAGGAAGCGTTCAACGCCCCACCAACGGGTAGATCGCCGTGACCTCTGCCACGCGTTCGCTGGGGATCAGCAGGTGATCGCTGAGGGCCTGGGTGGACCAGATGCCGAACGTGTCGATGGCCTCCAGGCGCACGCCCTGGTCGGTCTTGTGGATGCGGTGGATGCGCAGGTCGCTGCGCTGGCAGATGGCCTCGATGGCGCGGTGGCGCTCGGGGCGGCCGGCCATGGGCGGATCGTAGGTGGGCAGCACCTCCACGATGGTGATGGGGCGGTCGCGCTTGAGCCTGGGTTCCAGCTGGCCGAGCACGGCGAGCTCGCTGCCCTCCACGTCGATCTTCACGAAGCCCAGGCGGCCGATGGCGGTGTGCTTCTCCACCGTGGCCCAGGTCATCAGCTTCACCGGGATCTCGCGCTGGTCGTCGCGCTTCTCGCGGAAATCGTGCAGCAGGGTGGCGCTGGGGTCGCTCTCGGTGCCCATCCACAGCACCAGCTCGCCCTGCCCGTCGGTGTCGGTGAGGCCGGCGTCGATGAGGCGTACGCGCTGGAAGCCGTTGTTGCGGATCACCCGCTGTGTGTAGGCGATGCAGGCGGGGTTGGGCTCGAAGCCCACGTAGTCGCAGTCGGGAAAGGCGCTCTTCGCCTTGATGAGGGTCTGCCCCAGGTTCACGCCCACGTCCACGAACACCCCGGGGAAGAGGGGCACGAGCCGGCGGATCACATCGTCCATGAAGGGCTCGAAGTCGATGACGTAGATGAAGCCCGTGCCCTTGATCATGGGGATGCGCACGGTGCGGCCGCTGAGCAGCATGGGCACATCGAAGGTCAGCCGGTCCAGCAGGCCCACCTTGCGGAGGGCGCGGACGGCGTAGCGGGTGAGGCTCATGCGTCGAGGGTCTCGTACCGGTGCTCCTCGGCATCGAGCAGGCCGCGCAGCTCGAGCAGTTCGCCCCGGATACGGAGAAGACGTTCGCGCACCTCGGTGGTGGCGTCGACCTGCTTCACGGCGCCTCGCAGGTGGTCCTTGGCGCCCTGGATGGTGTAGCCGCGGTCCTTCAGCAGCTCGTGGATGGTGCGCACCAGCTTGATGTCGTCCTGCGTGTAGAGGCGGTCACCGCGGTTGGTGCGCTTGGGGCGGAGCATGCCGAACTCCTTCTCCCAGTAGCGCAGCATGCTGGTGTTCACGCCCAGTTGCTCGGCCACCTCGCCGATGGTCCAGTACAGCTTGCCGATGGTCTTTTCCTTCAGGGGCATGGTCGGGCCGCCGAAGATATCCATGGCGGTGGAACCGTGGTGCGTGGGGTGACGGATCGGTCGCCCGGCGGAGGGAACGATCAGTCGAGCGACTGGTTGGCGTTGCGCGACAGCTCGAGCATGCGCACGTACTCCTCGGGGGTGAGGTCGTTGAAGAAGAAGTTCGCGGGGTCGATGGGCTCGCCGTTCTTGTGCACCTCGTAGTGCAGGTGCGGACCGGCGCTCAGGCCGGTGTTGCCCACCACGCCGATCACGTCGCCGCGCTTCACCCGCTGGCCCTTGCGCACCTTCAGGCGGTCCATGTGGCCGTAGAGGGTCTTGTAGTCGAAGCCGTGATCGATCACCACGTGGATGCCGTAGCCGTTGGTGGCGTAGTCGGCGAACTCCACCACGCCGTCGCCGGTGGCGTGGATCTCGGTGCCCACCGGGCTGGTGAAGTCCATGCCGGCGTGCATCTTCACGATCTTGTGGATGGGGTGCAGGCGCTGCCCGTAGCCCGAGCTGATCTGCGTCTGGTCCATGGGGATGGGCTGCACCGAGGGGATGCTGGCGAGCATCTCCTGCTTGCGGAGGGTGAGCTGGGCCACTTCGTCGAGGCTCACGCTCTGCACGAAGAGCTGCTTGGTGAGCTGGTCGAGGCGGCGGCGGGTGGCGATGATCATGTCGCTGCTGGCGTAGCCCTCCAGGTCCTTGTACCGGTTGGCCCCGCCGAAGCCGGCCTGGCGCACCTCGCCGGGGATGGGGTCGGCCTCGAAGATCACCCGGTACACGTTGTCGTCGCGGCGGCGCACATCGG
>JBIJCH010000426.1:0-2511 GCA_044344815.1 Flavobacteriales bacterium
TCGATGATCTCCTCCTCGAGGTGGCGCTTGGTCTTGGCCACGATCTCCTCGATGCGGCCCGGGTGGATGCGGCCGTCCTTCACCAGCTGGTGGAGGG
Organism: Flavobacteriales bacterium; assembly: GCA_044344815.1. Classification (GTDB taxonomy): domain Bacteria; phylum Bacteroidota; class Bacteroidia; order Flavobacteriales_F; family PHOS-HE28; genus PHOS-HE28. Next base: position 98 of record JBIJCH010000426.1, read on the forward strand.
CCAGACGCGCCATCTCGCGGCGCACGGGGTCGAAGCAGCTGAGGATGATCGCGCCCGGGGTGTCGTCCACGATGATCTCCACGCCGGTGGCCTCCTCCAGGGTGCGGATGTTGCGGCCCTCCCGCCCGATGATGCGGCCCTTCACATCGTCGTTCTCGATGTGGAAGGTGCTCACGCTGTTCTCGATGGCGTGCTCGGTGGCCACGCGCTGGATGGTCTGGATCACGATGCGCTTGGCCTCCTTGTTGGCCTGGAGCTTGGCCTCCTCGGTCACCTCCTTGATGTGGGCCATGGCGGCGGTGCGGGCCTCGTCGCGCAGGCTGTCCATCAACTGCTTCTTGGCGTCATCGGCATTGAGGTTGGCCACCTTCTCGAGCAGGGCCACCTGCTTCTGGTGCATCTTCTCCACCTCGTCCTTGCGCCGCTCGATGCCGCCGAGCTTCTGCTCCAGGTCACGCTTCAGACCATCCACCTGCTTCTCCTTGTTGGCCAGGTCCTGCTGCTGCCGGCTCAATTGCGACTCGCGCTGCTTGATCTTCTCCTGCCCCTGCTGGAGCTGCTTCTCGCGGTCGCGCACATGCTTCTCATGCTCCTCCTTCAGCTGCAGGAACTTCTCCTTGGCCTGCACCATCTTCTCCTTCTTGATGGCCTCGGCCTCGGCCTCGGCCTCCTTCAACAGCCCCTCCCGGCGCCGTTTCATCACGCTGGTAAGGAGCATGTACACCACGGCGCCACCACCGACCACGCCGGCCAGAACACCGATCAAAATGCTTGTAAGGTCCATTCGTCCACTCGTTTTTTAGTGGACCCTGGGGCCTTCGGTTCGGAAGCGCTCGGGCTCAGGAGCGGAGACCTTCCAGCAGCCGTTCGATCTCCGCCAGTTCGGCGAGGGCATTGGTCTGCTGTTGAGGTGCCGCACTGTTCAGGGCGCGTGTGGTCACCTCCAAGGCCGCCATGGCCAACAGGTCCTGCTTGTCGGTCAGCGGGTAATGCTGCTTCAAGCGGGTGATGCTGTCGTTGATCTCCTGCACCGCCTTGCGGATGTTCGCCTCCTCCTCCTTGTGGATGGTGAGGGGATACGCCCGCCCGGCGAGCTCGATTCGGATAGACAGGTCGTCCATGGTCGTGTGGTCGCTGATCCTAATGCGTCAACAACGCCAGACAGCGATCGATCTCATTCACGAGCTCGTCGATCCGTTGCTTTGCTTCCGTTTGACCTTCAGGGCGTTGTGTTTGCGCCGGACGGGTCACCCGAAGGACCTCGTTCTCCCGTTCGAGCTCGGCGATGCGGGCCTGCAGCACATCCGCGTTGCGCTGGTGCTCGCGCAGGTCGTGCTCCATGGCCACCAAGCGCTTGCGAACAGCCTCACGCTCAGCCACCAATCGGGCCACGTGCACATGCACGGCGCGGATCCGGCTGGCCAGGTCGCTCATCGTTCGTTCAGGGGAACTTTTTTCCAAGGTCCGCACCAAAGATAACCGCCACCCCCAGCCCGAGCACACAATTTGTTTGAACCCCAGCTTGTTGATCGGAAAAGCCCCATCGCTCCAACCCCCACCCGCCACCGCACCTAGCTTGCCCTCGTGATGGGAGTCAACAGGAACGGCGTTGAACCAACGTGTAAAGTGCTCGGATCAAGGAATTTCATAGTTCTGGCATTCAGCTGGTTATTCATTTCTGCTGATTGCATTGCTCAGACCCCGGCCGCAGGGCTTTTCGCACCGCTCGACATCCCCCTTGCAGTGGCCGGCAACTTCATGGAGCTGCGCAGCGACCACTTCCACTCGGGTCTCGACTTCAAGACCCAGGGAGTGGAGGGCATGGCGGTGAAGGCGGCGGGCGATGGCTGGGTCTCGAGGATCAAGATCAGTCCTTGGGGCTATGGCAAGGCCGTGTACATCGACCACCCGAACGGCTTCACCACCGTGTACGGGCATTTGAAGGAACTGAAGGGGGCGATCGCCACGGCATGCCTCGACGCCCAGTACAAGGCCCGGGACTTCAGCATCGACATCACCCCGGAGAAGGGTGCCCTGCCGGTGAAGGCGGGCGAGGTGATCGCCTTGAGCGGCAACACGGGGGGCAGTTCGGCCCCCCACCTCCACTTCGAGGTGCGCCGCACGGCCGATCAGCACGCGCTCGACCCCGAGGCGCACGGCATCGACCTGCCCGACACCACCCCGCCCCAGCTCCTGGGCCTGCGGATAGACCCGCTGGACAGCGCCGCGCGGGTGGCCCCCTACCCCGGCCAGGCCAAGGGTCTGCCCCTCGTACGGACCGACTCCACCTACCTGCTGAAGGAGGGCTCCACGGCCCGCGCCCTCGGCTACATCGGGCTCAGCCTCAACGCCATCGACCGGTACGACAACAGCACCAATACCTGCGGGGTGCGCTCCATCGAGGTGTGGGTGGA
>JBIJCH010000052.1:0-9699 GCA_044344815.1 Flavobacteriales bacterium
CAGGTCACCAGCATCCTGCGCCGCATCGACCACAGCAGCATCCTCTTCTTCCTGGGCATCCTCTCGGCGGTGGCGGGTCTGGAGACCGCCGGCCACCTCACCCTGCTCGCCGGCTGGCTGGACAGCGCCTTGGGCAACATCTACGCGGTGAACACTGTGATCGGGGTGCTGAGCGCCGTGGTGGACAACGTGCCGCTGGTGGCCGCCGCACAAGGGATGTACCCTATGACCACCTATCCGCCTGACCACAGCTTCTGGGAGCTCCTGGCGCTTTGCGCTGGCACCGGAGGCAGCATCCTCATCATCGGTTCCGCCGCCGGTGTGGCCGTGATGGGCATCCTGGGCATCGAGTTCGGTTGGTACGTCCGGAAGATGGCCTTTCCCGCGGCCTTGGGCTATTTCGGAGGGATCCTCACCTTCTGGCTGATGTGGCATTGAGCCCGCAGGAGACTGCGGAGGTGGAATGGTGGAGAGGTGCTAAGGTGCCAGGTTGCGCGCGTGAGCGAGGGTAGGGCCCACGTGAATGGGCGACCGCCCCCGGCTACGAGCCATCGCACAAGAGTCCGTCAGATCGCCTTGATCCCGTTCAGCTTGCAGAGCCAGCTGATGTGACCGGTATGCAGGCCTTCGTGCCGGATGGCATGGGTGATGACGTCGCGCACATTGCTGCCGATGGCGGCGAGCCCGGTGATGTTGGGCTGTTCCAAGGCCTCATCCTGGAGCGTGGGCAGGTGGGCCATCACCTTCCCGTGCACCGCCTTGAAGGTGGCCCACACCTCCTCGTAGGGCGGGCACTGGTCCTTGGGCAGCCCCTGCGAGCCCACACTGAAGTGCTTCGCCCAGCTGAACTTCTCGAAGGGTCCTCCCGTGGCCCGCAGCAGCAGGCCGTTCTGGCTCACGGCCAGGTGGGCCACCAGCCAGAACTGGGTGTTCAGCTTCACGCCTTCGCACACGAACTCGCGGTGCGGGTCGGCGTCCTTCAATAGGCTGAGGTAGGAGCGGTTGTACTGCCGGGTGCGGTCAACCACGTGGGCGAGCAGCTGGGCTTCGGTGTGCATGGGTTCGTTGTGAGCGGGCAAAGGTGGGAGAGGCCGGCGAACCGTTCATCACCGTTGGGTGTTCCTTTCTCATGCGCACCGCCATCATCATCCTCGTTGTCGCCCTGGTGCTCTTCATCGTCATGCAGGGCTTCACCGCCGCGAGCACCGCCCGCACCGAGCAGCAGGGCTATGCTGTGATCGAGCGGCATGGCGCCTTTGAGCTGCGGCATTACCCGCCGGCATTGCTGGCCTCGGTGGAAACGCCGGATACCGGCTACCGCAAGGCCGCCAACCCCAGCTTCCGGCGGCTGGCCGGTTACATCTTCGGGGGCAACGCCGAGGGGCGCTCCATCGCCATGACCGCTCCCGTGCACATGGAGAAGGGGCCCTCCGGAAGCCGGATGAGCTTCGTGATGCCCGCGGCCATGAGCGCCGACAGCCTGCCCGTCCCCAACGACCCCGGCGTTTCGCTGGGCGCCTTCCCGGAGAGCCATATGGCCACGCTCCGATTCGGGGGCTTTGCGGACGATGCCGCCCTGCAGGTGAAGGAGGCCGAACTGTTGCAGGCCTGTGCGGCGCATGGGCTCCAGGTCCTTGGTCCCGTGCGGTTCCTGGGTTATGACCCGCCCTGGCAGCTGGTGGGCCGGCGCAATGAGGTGGCCGCGCCGGTGCGGTGGCCGCGCTGAGCGATCAACGATCCCGACCGGATAATCCTGCCGATCGTCACGAACGCGCGCGCGCGACGCCGGTACCTTCGTACCCATGGCGGGTAATATCCTGGGCACTGCGTTCCGGTTGGTGAGCTTCGGCGCCAGCCACGACCCCGCCATCGGCGGGGTGGTGGAGGGGTGCCCGGCCGGTCTCAAGGTCGACCTTGCCGCGATCCAGGCAGAGCTGGACCGCCGTCGTCCGGGCAGCACGCCGTTGGGCACCGCACGCCGCGAGGCCGACACGGTGGAGTTCCTCAGCGGCCTTCTGGATGAGGTGACCTTGGGCACCCCCATCGCCTTGGTGATCCGCAACACCGATGCCCGCCCGCAGGACTACGACCACCTGAAGGACACCTTCCGGCCCGGGCATGCCGACCTCACATGGGAACAGAAGTATGGCCTGCGTGATCACAGGGGCGGGGGAAGGGCCAGCGCGCGGGAGACCGCCGTGCGCGTGGCGGCCGGGGCCATCGCCCGCCAGCTGCTGGCGCACCATGGCATCCGGGTGAACGCTTGGGTGAGCGGGGTGGGCGAAGTGCGGCTGGACCACCCTTACGCTGAGCTCGACCTCGGACGCGTTTGGTCCAGCGATGTGCGCTGTCCGGATGAGGCGGCGGCGGCACGGATGACCGCCCTGATCGAGCAGGTGCGTGCGGAAGGCGACACCGTGGGCGGCTTGGTGTCCTGCGTGGCCACGGGCGTTCCTGCAGGCCTCGGCGAGCCGGTCTTCGACAAGCTCCACGCAGACCTGGGCAGGGCCATGCTCGGCATCAATGCGGTGAAGGGCTTCCAGGTGGGCAGCGGCTTCGCGGCCGCCACCCTGCGCGGCAGCCAGCACAACGATGGGTACGGCATCGGATCCGAAGGCGAGGTACGCACCGCCACCAACCGCAGCGGGGGGGTGCAGGGCGGCATCAGCAATGGCGAGGACATCGTGTTCGACGTGGCGTTCAAGCCGGCCAGCACCCTGATGCGCACCCAGCGGAGCGTGGACCGCGAGGGGCGTCCGGTGGAGCTGGAAGGCCGGGGCAGGCACGATCCTTGCGTGGTGCCGCGCGCCGTGCCCGTGGTCGAGGCCATGACCTGCCTGGTGCTTGCCGATCACCTCCTGAGACAACGCATGGCCCGGCTGTGACCGCTGCGCGCCAACGATATACGACCCGAACAACCGACAACGAACAACGGACCCCATGGGCAAGTGGATCAAGCGCGTTCTAGCCACCGTCGGCATCCTTTTGCTGCTCCTCATCATCGCGGCCGTCGCCGTTCCGTTCCTCTTCAAGGACAGGATCGAGCAGGCCGTGAAGGACCAGGTGAACGCCAGCCTCAACGCCACCGTGGATTGGGGCGAGTGGGACCTCAGCGTCATCAGCACCTTCCCCAACGCGGGTATCAGTGTGGAGCACGTGAAGGTGTGCAACGTGGCGCCCTTCGAAGGGGTGTGCCTGGCCGACATCGGGAAGCTCGAGGCCCGCATGGGCCTCATGAGCCTCTTCGGCGACCAGATCCTCATCCACAGCGTGTTCCTCGATCACCCGAAGCTCACCTTCAAGGTGCTGGCCGACGGCAGCGCCAACTGGGACATCGCCAAGCCTGACACCGCAGCCACGCCCGCACCGGCCGGGGAGGCGACGAAGTTCAACGTGAAGCTGAAGCGATGGGAGGTGGTGAAGGGCCACGTCGTGTACGACGATGCCACCCTGCCCATGGTGCTCGACCTCGCAGGCGTGGACCACACCGGCAGCGGCGATTTCACGCAGGACCTCTTCGTGATGAGCACGCAGACCCATGCCGACAGCGCAAGCGTGGTTTACGACGGCATCGCGTACCTGAAGAACGCCAGGGCCGATGTGAAGGCGGACCTCGACATGGACATGCCCAACATGAAATTCACCTTCAAGGAGAACGAGGCCACCGTGAACAAGCTGGTCCTGGGCTTCGACGGGTGGCTGGCCATGCCCACGGACGACATCGTCATGGACCTGAAGTGGGACACGAAGAAGGCCGATTTCGTGACGCTGTTGAGCCTGGTGCCGGCCGAGTTCGCCAGCGACCTCGAAGGTGTGGACGTCACCGGAAAGGCCGCCTTCAACGGGTACGTGAAGGGGACCTACAACGAGAAGCAGATGCCCGGCTTCGGTGTCACCATCGACGTGGACAACGGCCGCTTCAAGTACCCCGACCTGCCCGCCAGCTGCGACAACATCTTCGTGGACTGCAAGATCACCAGTCCCGAGGGCGCGGACATGGACGGCATGGTCGTGGACCTGAAACGGTTCGCCCTGAGCATGGCCGGGAACCCGGTCTCGGCGCGCATGTACCTCACCACACCCATGAGCGACCCCAACGTGGACGCCGAGCTCAAGGCCAGGCTCGACCTGGCCAGTGTGAAGAAGGTGGTGCCCATGGGCAAGGACGACCTTCAGGGTCAATTGGATGCCGACGTGGCCATGGCCGGCCGCATGAGCGACGTGGACGCCGGTCGCTACGACAAGTTCAAGGCCCAGGGCTCCCTGAACCTGAAGAACATGGTGTACAAGAGCGACTCGCTGCCCTATGCCGTGGGCATCACCGACCTGCTCTTCAAGTTCAGCCCACAGTTCCTCGAGCTGGCCAACTACACCGGCACCATCGGCGGCAGCGACCTGCAGGCGAAGGGCCGCATCGACAACTACCTGCAATGGTGGCTGAAGGACAGCACCATCGCCGGCGCCTTCAACGTGACCAGCGGCAGGTTCGACCTCAACGAGCTGATGCCCGCCTCCGCTGAAGCTCCGGCGGGCAAGGGGCCTGCAGCGGACACAACACAGGTCTCCCTGATCGAAGTGCCGAAGAACGTGGACTTCCTCCTCAACGCCAACGTGAAGCAGGTGATCTACGACAACATGGCCCTCGAGAACTGCCGCGGCGTTCTGCATGTGCACGACCAGCGCGTGGACCTGAGCGACGTGTTCTTCAAGCTCTTCGGTGGCAGCGTGGAGATGGACGGCGGCTACAGCACGCAGGACAAGGCCCATCCGCGCATCGACCTGCACTACGACGTGAAGGACCTCGACATCGAGCAGACCGTGAAGTACGCGGAGACCGTGCAGAAGATGGCGCCCATCGCCAAGAGCTGCAAGGGCCGCTTCAGCACCGACCTGCGCATGACCGCTGAACTGGACCAGCACATGATGCCGGTGATGAACACGTTGGAAGGGAAGGGGCACCTCAGCACCAAGAGCGTCAGCGTCACCGCGTTCCAGCCGCTTGTGGACCTGAGCCGCGCGCTCAAGCTCACGAAGTTGGAGAACACCACATTGCAGAACGTGGCCTTCACCTACAAGTTCAAGGACGGCAAGATGATCACGGACAAGTTCCCGGTGAAGATCGATCGCATCAAGGCCGAAGTGGAGGGCAGCACCGCCTTCGCGGACCAGGCCATCGATTACGACATGACGGCGAAGGTGCCCAGCGACATGTTCGGGGCGCAGGCCACGCAGTTCGTGAGCGGTCTGCTCGGCCAGGCGAACCAGGCCATCGGCAGCAACTTCACCGTACCGGCCGAGCTGGACCTGAAGGTGAAGATGACCGGCACCATCGAGAAGCCCATCGTGAAACCCGTGTTCGCCGGCGGCCAGACCAACCTGGGCCAGGTGGTGGAGGAGGAGATCAAGCAGGAGCTGAACGAGCAGATCGACAAGGCCAAGGAGGAGGCCATCGCCCGGGCGCGCGAGGAGGCGGCCAGGCTGCTCGCCGAGGCGCAGAAGCAGGCCGACGCCCTGAAGGCACAGGCGCGCAGGCAGGCCGCCGACGTGAAGGCACAGGCCTACAAGGCCGCCGACGACCTCGTGAACGGCGCCAAGGACCCCATCAGCAAGGCCGCCGCCAAGATCGCGGCCGACAAGGCCAAGAAGGAGGCCGACAAGAAGGAGCAGCAGTTCATCGCCGAGGCTGACAGGAAGGCGGATGCCCTCGTGGAGGCCGCGCGCAAGAAGGGCGATGAGCTGATCGCGAAGGCCGAGGCCACCAACACCACCATCAAGTAGGGACGGGATATGTCCCGTCCCCACGACCAGAACCCCTTGGTGGCCGATGGCAGCATGACGAACGAACGAAGCGAAGGATGAAGGACGCTAGGAGGATATGGGCCGCGGTGCTGCTGGGCGTGGCGATGGCCGCGCCCTTGCATGCGCAGGACGAGGAGGCGGGTCCGTGCGACAAGCCCACCAACAAGGAAGTGTTGAAGTTGCTGGAGGCCGCTGCCAGAGCCAAGGACCCGGCCGAGCGGCACCAGAAGCTGAAGGCCACGCAGGAGGTGGACCCTGAATGCATGGAGCGCCTCTTCCAGCTCGGCATCTCGGCCTACAACAGGGCCAGCGCGGGTGCCGGGAACTTCGACGCGGGCATTGGCTACCTGGAGAAAGTGCGCGAGAAATGCCCCGACCACCACAGCGATCTCTACTACTACCTGGGCACCATGTACTACGCCCAGGACAAGTTCCCCGAGGCGGCGCAGGCCTTCGACAAGTTCCTGAAGTTCCCCAGCGACGACCCGTCCAAGATGGCCAAGGACGTGGACAAGAAAACCTCGGATGTGAACGAGGTGATGCCCGAACTGCAGTTCCATGCCGACTTCTACCGCGACACGCGCCCCTTCAACCCCGTGGTGATGCGCGGCGTGTGCACCGGCGCCGATGAATACCTGCCCATGTTCTCGCCCGACAACGAGCTGCTCTTCTTCACCCGCGTGAAGCAGGTGCAGGCGAAGGGCGACATCGTGAGCAAGGCCGTGGAGGAGCTCACCGAGGCGCGCCGCCCTGATGTGAAGGCCGACTTCGACCAGGGGAAGGCCCTGCCCGATCCGTTCAACACCGGCGACAGCTATGGCGGTGTGACCGTGAGCGTGAACAACAAGGAGATGTTCGTCACCGTGTGCACCCCGGTGCCCGGCACGCAGTACAGGAACTGCGACATCTTCCGCACGCACTACGACAGCCGGGTGGACTTCGGCAGCGGCAAGGTGGCCTACGAGTGGACGGCCCTGGAGGACCTGGGGCCCAGCGTGAACACGCCCGACGGCTGGGAAAGCCAGCCCACCTTGAGCGCGGACGGCCGCACGCTCTATTTCGCCACGGTGCGCAAGGACAGCAAGGGCACCGACATCTACATGAGCACCCGCGACGACAAGGGGCAGTGGGGGCCTGCGAAGCCGGTGCCCGGGCCCATCAACACCAGCGGTGACGAGAAGGCGCCCTTCCTGCACAGCGACAGCCACACCCTGTACTTCGCCGCCCGCCCGCCCAAGGACCCCGCCGGCAAGGATGACCCCACGCGCGGTCATCGCGGCATCGGGGGTTACGACGTGTTCTTCAGTCACCTGAACGACGACGGCACCTGGAGCAAGCCGCGGAACATCGGCAACCCCATCAACACCCCGCAGGACGATCACGGGTTGATCGTGAGCGCCGATGGGCGTACCGCCTATTTCGCCAGCAGCCGGTTCCGCGGGGTCGGCGGGCTCGACATCTACGGGTTCGAACTTCCCAAGGACGCGCGCCCGGAGGATGTGCTGCTGGTGAAGGGCGAGGTGCGCGACGAGGCCGGCCAGCTGGTGAAGGACGCCAAGGTGGAGATCAAGTACACCGACACCCAGGAGACCGAGGTGATCGAGGTGGACGGCAGCGACGGCCGCTACGCCACCGTGCTGCGCCTGAAGCCCGGCGCCGACGTGGTGATGACCGTGAAGAAGGAGGGGCACGTGTTCGACAGCCGGGTCTTCAGCACGGAGGACACCGTGCGGGGAGGCGTGGCGGCCATGGACATGAAGGTGGAACGCATCGAGGTGGGGCGCAGCTACCGCGTGAGCGACATCCGCTACGCCACCGGCAAGGCCGACGTCACCAAGGGCTCCGAGCACATCCTGGACGAACTGATCGTCTTCCTCAGGGAGAACCCTACCATCAAGATCAAGATCCAGGGGCACACCGACAACGTTGGCTCGCAGGCGGACAACATGGCCCTGAGCCATGACCGGGCCTTCACCGTGTACAGTTACCTTCAGGAGCATGGCATCGCAGGTGCCAGGCTGGCCTTCGAGGGCTACGGGCCCACCAAGCCCATCGCCTCCAACGATACCGAGGAGGGCCGGGCCCGGAACAGGAGAACGGAATTCGTTATAACTTCAAAGTGACCGGCCTGTCAAGGTCGAGTTATTAACAACGACGATTACATTTGTTGATAACTCTTCAGCCATGAGAACACACATCCTGTGGCTCACCAGCCTGCTCCCGGTCGTTGTTTCCGCCCAGCTCGCCCACGGTGGACAGCCCATCGGATGGGGGCGGACCGCCCTGCATACCGCGAGCCTGCCCGTGGTGGCACTGCCCGCCCTGGACCGCCAGGTGCTCATCGCCCAGGACCAGCAACAGCATCCCGATGAGATCCGGTACGGCTTGCAGCGCTTCGTGTCCGTCGATGTGATGGCGCAGGCCCAGGTGGACGTTCTGCCCGACGACCGCCAGCTGCGCCGCCTGCGCATCCACAGCCCGGGCGCCGTGATGCTCAGCGTGCAGTTCGAGGTGTTCGATCCGGCCCCCGACACCTGGGTCTACCTCTACAACGCCGACCGCACCTTCTTCATCGGTGGATTCAACGAGCTCAACGAGGGTCCCACCGGCCGCCTGGCCACCGCGGTGGTGCCCGGCGATGAGCTGGTGATCGAGGTGCAGGAGCGCCTGCCTTCCAGCGGCACCACCCAGTTGCAGGTGGCGAGCATCACCCATGGCTACCGCGACATTTTCAACTTCGGCGACCAGGGGTACCTGCGTGACTATGACCCCGGTTACCAAAGCTCGCCCTGCCACAACAACGTGGTGTGCCCGGAAGGGGTGGGGTGGGAGCTCCAGCGCCGCTCGGTGGCCATGTTCCTGCGGCCCGATGGTGGTGGCTGCACCGGCATCCTGCTCAATAACACCGCCCAGAACGGGGTGCCCTACTTCCATGCCGCGAACCACTGCCGCACGCTCACCGAGGACCAGTGGGTGTTCTACTTCAACTACGAGTCGCCCACCTGCGCAGGCAGCTCAGGACCCACCACCACCACGCTCGTGGGCGCCACGCCCAAGGCGGTGGATTACTGGGATGACTTCTGCCTGGTCCAGCTGTTCAATGCGCCGCCCACCGCCTGGCAGCCCTACTATGCCGGCTGGAACAGGACCACCACGACGCCCTCCAGCACCCGCGTGATCCACCACCCGCTGTACGATGTGAAGAAGATCACCATCGACAACCAGGCCCCCACCAGCGTGCAGGTCACACCCTATCAAGGTTCCCCGACCGATACCTATTGCTGGAAGAGCTTCTGGGACGATGGCATCGTGGAACCTGTGTCCAGCGGTGCTCCGTTGTTCGACCAGAACAAGCGGTTCATCGGCCACATGTATGATGGGGCGCAGTCCTGTTCCAACAGCGCCACTGAGCACACCCTTTGCGCCAAGTTCGAGAAAAGCTGGGGGGGGACGGCCCCGTCCACGCGCTTGAGCGACTGGCTCGATCCCCTGGGCACGGCACCGCTCACCCTGAACGGGTATCAACCGGTGGCGAACCCCGGCGTGCAGGTCCGTGTGCGCGTGATGCTGGAGGGCGCCTACAATACGGGCACCCTTCAGATGAACGACAACCTGCGCACCGCCGGCCTTGTGCCCCTGACGGAGCCGTTCACGGCGGCGGGCTATGCGCATGTGAACGGTGGAGGCGGGGAGACGACGACGGCGGGTGTGCTGGGCGTCACCGGCAGCAATGCCGTGGTTGACTGGGTGGTGCTGGAGCTGCGCAACAAGAACAATGCGGCCAATGTCCTGGCCACGCGCAGTGGGTTGTTGCTGCGCAACGGCAACGTGGTGTCCACCACCGGCTCCGGTGATGTGGTATTCCCCGCCATGGTGCCGGACGACTACTACATCGCCGTG
>JBIJCH010000141.1:0-5955 GCA_044344815.1 Flavobacteriales bacterium
GGCCACCACGCGCACGTAGGTCTTCTGGGGCTTGCTGCTGCCCTCGCGGATGTACTCCCCGGTCTCCAGCACGCGCAGCAGGCGCACCTGTGTGCTCAGGGGCAGCTCGCCCACCTCGTCGAGGAAGATGGTCCCCTTGTCCGCGACCTCGAAGTAGCCCTTGCGCGCCTCGTGCGCCCCGGTGAAGCTGCCCTTCTCGTGACCGAAGAGCTCGCTGTCGATCGTGCCCTCGGGGATGGCACCGCAGTTCACGGCCACGTACGGACCATGCTTGCGCGCGCTCAGCTGGTGTATCACCTGCGGCATCACCTCCTTGCCCGAGCCGCTCTCGCCGGTGATGAGCACCGTGAGGTCCGTTGGCGCCACCTGTGCGGCGATCTCGATCGCGCGGTCGAGCACCGGCGATCCGCCTATGATCCCGAACCGCTGCTTGATGGGTTGTACGTTCATTCCGTTGCCGTTCTGTGGGCCGTTACGCCCGTTCGCCACCGCTCCGCTTCAGCACCCTCGCACCCTTGCATCCTCGCACCTTTCCACCACTCCACATTCCCACATTCTCACATTCTCCGGCTTCACCTCGCGCCGCACCATCACTTCCACCACCTCGCCCTGCAGCGAGCCGCTCGTGCCGCTCACGATCCGTGCCAGCACCAGGTCGCCTGGGTTGAGCTCCCTTCCGTCGTGCTCCCGCGCCACGATCACCACCGCGTTCTGGCTGTTGCGCCCGAAAAGGTGTGCTTCGCTCCGTTTGCTCACACCCTCGATCAGCACCTCCTGTACCTGCCCGATGTGCTGCTGGTTCCGTTCACCGGCATGCTTCATCTGCAGGTCGATCACCTCCTGCAGGCGGCGCCCTTTCACCTCGTCGGGCACATCGTCCGCGTACTTGCGCGCTGCCAGGGTCTTGGGCCGTTCGCTGTACTTGAACATGAAGGCCATGTCGTAGCGCACCGCCTCCATCAGGCTCAGGGTCTCGCGGTGCTCCTCCTCGGTCTCGCCGCAGAAGCCGCTGATGAGGTCGGTGCTGATGGCGCAGTCGGGCATGTACCGCCGGATGGCCGCGATGCGGTCCAGGTAGGTGGCCCGATCGTAGCCGCGGTTCATGCGCCTGAGCACATCGCTGCTGCCGCTCTGCACGGGCAGGTGGATGTACTTGCAGATGTTGGGGTACCGCGCCATCACGGCGAGCACCTTGTCGGTCATGTCCTTGGGGTGGCTGGTGCTGTAGCGCACGCGCAGCAGCGGGCTCACCTCCGCAACCAGGGCCAGCAGGTCGGCGAAGTCGGTCACGGGCAGCGAAGGGTCCTTCAACTCACCGCGGCTGTCCACGTTCCACCGGTAGCTGTCCACGTTCTGGCCCAGCAGCGTCACCTCGCGGTAGCCCTGCGCCACCAGCTGGCGGCACTCGTCCACAATGGTGTACGGGTCGCGGCTTCGCTCCCGGCCCCGGGTGAAGGGCACCACGCAGAAGGCGCACATGTTGTCGCAGCCGCGCATGATGGTGACGAAGGCGGTGACGCCGTTGCCGCCCAGGCGTACGGGCTCGATCTCGGCGTAGGTCTCCTCCCGGCTAAGCAGCACGTTCACGGCCTTCTGGCCGCCCTCCACCTCGTCGAGCAGGGCGGGCAGGGTGCGGTAGGCGTCCGGACCCACCACCAGGTCCACCAGCTTCTTCTTCTCCAGCAGGTCCTCGCGCATGCGTTCGGCCATGCAGCCCAGCACGCCCACCCGCAGGCCGGGGTTCCTACCCTTCAGGTGGTTCAGCCCGTCGATCCGGTGCAGCACGGTCTGCTCGGCCTTGTCGCGGATGCTACAGGTGTTCAACAGCACCAGGTCGGCGTCCTCGGCCTTGTCCACCACGGTGTAGCCTTCCTTCGACAGGATGCTCGCGACGATCTCGCTGTCGCTGAAGTTCATCTGGCAGCCGTAGCTCTCGATGTAGGCGCGCTTGCTCAAGGGGTAGCGGAAAGGGCCCGCAAAGGTAGGGTTTTTCGAGGGGGTGCTGACAAGGTGGCAGGATCGCATTCGGGTAGGCAGCGGTGCGTTCATCCCGCCCATCTTTACAACGGATGCGGACTTTGCTGCTCTTCTCCTTGACCGTGGTCGGCAGCGGCGCTTCCGCCCAGCTGCTGCTGGGCCCTTCCGCCAGTGTGTTCGTACCGGCGTATCGCTATGCGATCACGGATGAGGCCTATTCAGGGACGGAAGGCTCGGCGAGTGGTGTCTTGGGCTGGTCGGCCGGACTTACAGCGGTCGTGCCGTACGCGGATACCGTCGCGCCGGTGACAGTCATCATGGAGGCCACGTACACCCAGCGTGCGGTGGATGTGTACTGGGCCACATTCAACAGGGGCGGATCCGGAGCAGGGAACTACCATTTGACTTACGGAATGGTCTCCCTGGGGCTTCTGCCGCGGTTCGGCGTCAAGGGCGATGACCCCTGGTCCATGGCCTTGGGGCCGCGCCTCGCCTTTCCCGTACAGGCCACCCGATCAGGTGAGGCAGCCGCAATGTCCTACAGCACGCTCACGGACACGGCCTATTCCTTCCATGAGACCCAGGCGCTGTCGTGGGTGTGTGGATCGGAGGTCCGGGGTGTGATCGCCTTGGTCTACGTTCAGCGTTTGCCCAGCGGAGGTCATGTCCTGGTCCAGGCCGAGGTGGATCACGGGTTCGGTCGGCAGGTACAGCCTGATGTGAGCGGCACTCGCGTGAATTCCACCGATCTCGGTCTGAGGATGACATACTGCTTCGACCTGAGCCGTGGCCGGTGACTTGCCGTCGCGCACGTGCACGCACCTCGCGCGACCCCCCAGGACCCGCTGTGGAAAAAATCCTTCCCCTACGGGGAAGTACATATAGGTATAGGAGGCCGGTGAACGAACTCGCCGGTCCGGCCCTTTCATTTGCGGCCCTCATCCGCCGGAGCAACGTTGCGAAGGCGCGCTGAGGACCAGCACCCCATGGCGAAGAAGAACGCAAGCGGAAGCGGCGACCTGGTGATCGTGGAGTCGCCCGCCAAGGCCAAGACCATCGAGAAGTACCTCGGCGAGGGCTACACGGTGCTCAGCAGCTACGGGCATGTGCGCGACCTGCCCGAACGCGACCTCAGCGTGGACGTGGAGAAGGGTTTCGAGCCCACGTACATCATCCCCGATGACAAGGCTGAGCGCGTGAGGGCGCTGAAAAAGGAAGCTGACAAGGCCGCCATCGTGTGGCTCGCCACTGATGAGGACCGCGAAGGGGAGGCCATCAGCTGGCACCTGAAGGAGGCGCTGAAGCTGCCTGAGGACAAGGTGCGCCGCATCACCTTCAACGAGATCACCAAGCCGGCCATCCTCAAGGCCATCGAGAACCCCCGGCAGATCGACGTGCACCTGGTGGACGCCCAGCAGGCCCGCCGCGTGCTCGACCGCCTGGTGGGCTACGAGCTCAGCCCCATCCTGTGGCGCAAGGTGAAGCCCAGCCTCAGCGCGGGCCGCGTGCAGAGCGTGGCCGTGCGGCTGATCGTGGAGCGCGAGCGCGAGATCCTCGGGTTCGCCGAGAAGAGCGCCTTCCGCATCACCGCGCTGTTCAACACCGGGTCGAAGGCCAGCGTGAAGGCCGAGCTGCCCAAGCGCTTCGCCACCGAGGCCGAGGCCATGGCCTTCCTGCAGGGCTGCGTGGGCGCCACCTTCACCGTGAACGCGGTGGAGAAGAAGCCCGGCAAGCGCACCCCCGCCGCGCCCTTCACCACCTCCACCCTCCAGCAGGAGGCCAGCCGCAAGCTCGGCTTCGGGGTGGACCGCACCATGCGCATCGCCCAGGGGCTCTACGAGCAGGGGCACATCACCTACATGCGTACCGACTCGGTGAACCTGAGCGAGCAGGCCATCGCCGCCGCAGAGGCCGCCATCACCGCCCAGTACGGCGCCCGGTACTGCAAGACCCGCCGCTACCAGAGCAAGAGCAAGGGCGCCCAGGAGGCGCACGAGGCCATCCGCCCCACCGATTTCAACGTCACCACCGCCGGCGCCGACCGCGATGCCGAGCGCCTGTACGACCTCATCCGCAAGCGCACCTTCGCCAGCCAGATGGCCGATGCCGAGCTGGAGAAGACCGTGGTGAACATCGCCATCAGCAGCCGGCCCGGTGAGGACCTGGTGGCCCAGGGTGAGGTGATCCTCTTCGACGGCTTCCTGAAGGTGTACATGGAGGGCCGCGACGACGAGGGCGACAGCGAGGAGCAGGAGGGCCTGCTGCCCGACATGAAGCAGGGCGAGCAGCTCGGCCTGCAGGAGATGACCGCCACGCAGCGCTTCGAGCGGCCCGCGCCGCGTTACACCGAGGCCAGCCTGGTGAAGAAGCTGGAGGAGCTCGGCATCGGCCGCCCCAGCACCTATGCGCCCACCATCAGCACCGTGCAGAAGCGCGGCTACGTGGTGAAGGAGAACCGCGACGGCACCCCGCGCCCCTACCGCATCCTCACCCTCGCCGCCGACGCCATCAGCGACCGCACGGCCGTGGAGAACGTGGGCGCCGAGAAGCAGAAGCTCTTCCCCACCGACATCGGTATGGTGGTGAACGACTTCCTGGTGGAGCACTTCCCCACGATCGTGGACCTCAACTTCACGGCTTACGTGGAGGGCGAGTTCGACCAGATCGCCGAGGGCACCATGAACTGGCGCGCCATGCTCAAGGAGTTCTACGCGCCCTTCCACAAGACCATCGGCACGGTTAGCGAGACCGCCGAACGCGCCACCGGCTCCCGTGTGCTGGGCCAGGACCCCGCGAGCGGCAAGGACGTGGTGGCCCGCATCGGCCGCTTCGGCCCCATGATCCAGATCGGCGATGCGGAGGACGAGGAGAAGCCCCGGTTCGCCAGCCTGCGCAAGGACCAGAGCATCGGCACGATCACCCTGCAGGAGGCCCTCGACCTCTTCAAGCTGCCCCGCACCTTGGGCGAGCGCGATGGCGAGGTCTGCTCGGTGGGCATCGGCCGCTTCGGTCCTTATGTGCGCCTGGGCAGCACCTACGCCAGCCTCACCGCCGAGGACGACCCGTTGGAGATCACGCTGGAGCGCGCCGTCGAGCTCATCGACCTCAAGAAGGCCGCCAGCGCCACCCGCGACCTCGGCGAATACAAGGGCGAGATGATCGTGGCCGGCCGTGGTCGCTTCGGTCCCTATGTGAAGTTCGGAAAGACCTACGCCAACATCCCGAAGACCGAGGATCCCGCCGCAGTGACCCTGGAGCGCGCCATCGAACTGGTGGAGGCCAAGCTGGCCGGTGCCCGGCAGAACATCCTGAAGGAGTTCGAGGGCTCCGCGATCCAGGTGCTCGACGGCCGCTACGGTCCCTACATCACCGACGGCAGCAAGAACGCCAACGTGCCCAAGGGCACCAAAGCCGAGGACGTTACGCTGCAGCAGGCCACCGAACTGCTCGCCGCCGCTCCCGAGAAGAAGGGTGGGGGTCGCCGCGGGGCTGCCCGTGGTGCCGTGGCGAAGAAGGCTCCGGCGAAGAAGGCCGCAGCGAAGAAGACCGCCCGCAAGCGCGGATAGGCTCGGCCGGGATCCCGGCCTGGCCCGCCAAGGCCCGGGCCTGCCCCGCGTTGCCAACAGGCGCCTGTGCGCACTTCACGGTCGCGGCGCTGAGCGCGTGGTGCGCGGGCGCCGCACCTTCGCAAGGACCGTCGCATCGGGTGGATCCCGCCCGAGCGGACCTCCATGGACATCAGCATCTATTTCCAGCCCTCGCAGCGTTTCGGCAGCAGCCGGCCCGAGTGGCTCGCCCACACCATCGGCGACAACACCCGCTTCCACACCAAGGGCGGCTTCCCCTCCCTCGAAGGCGCGCAAGTGGCCATCCTGGGCGTGCTCGACGATCCCGGGCATGCCCGCCCTCGGACCTGTGTGGAGGCGCCCGATGCCGTGCGCGAACCGCTCTACCAGCTCTACCTGCCGGCCGGCAACG
>JBIJCH010000058.1:0-9079 GCA_044344815.1 Flavobacteriales bacterium
TACTTGTCGAACACCATGTTCGTGAGGTCGCCACCGTCGTCGAGGATCATGTTCAGCGGCTTGCCCCCTTCGAAAGCGAAGATGGTCTGCTCGATGCACCAGTCGAACTCCTCGTTGTTCATGCCCTTCCAGGCGTAAACGGGGATGCCGGCCTTGGCGATGGCCGCGGCGGCGTGGTCCTGGGTGCTGAAGATGTTGCAGCTGCTCCAGCTCACCTCGGCACCGAGCTCCTTCAGGGTCTCGATCAGCACCGCGGTCTGGATGGTCATGTGCAGGCAGCCGGCGATGCGGGCGCCCTTCAGGGGCTTCTCCTTGCCGTACTTGGCGCGCAGGGCCATGAGGCCGGGCATCTCGGCCTCGGCCAGTTCGATCTCCTTGCGGCCCCAGTCGGCGAGGCTCATGTCCTTCACCTTGTACTGAAGCTGCTCCGTGGTCTTGGGCATGGTGGTGTTCATAGGGTTGCAAAGGTAGATGTTCGGGCCGCTTGGCGCCAGTGGCAGGGCCGCCGTGGGGGGCGCAATGGTTATGTTCGCGCCATGTGTCCGGTGCTCAAACACCTCGAGGCGGCGAAGGGTTCGGGACGGAAGCTCCTGGCCGTGCTCATCGACCCCGACATGGGCTCGGACGAGGCCCTGCTCGAGCGCACGGTGCAGAACGCCTGCATGGCCCGGGCCGATGTGGTGATGGTGGGCGGCAGCCTGCTCACCACCGGCCTCTTCGACCGCTGCGTGGAGCGCGTGAAGGCCCTGAGCGACCGGCCCGTGGTGCTATTCCCCGGAAGCCCGGCCCAGCTGAGCCGCCACGCCGACGCGGTCCTCTTCCTCAGCCTTATCAGCGGCCGCAACCCCGAGCTGCTCATCGGCCACCACGTCACCGCCGCGCCCACCATCAAGGCCCTCGGCCTGGAGGCCATCCCCACCGGTTACATGCTGGTGGACGGTGGCCGGCCCACCACGGTGAGCTACGTGAGCCAGACGCTGCCCATCCCCCACGACAAGCCGGGCATCGCCGCAGCCACCGCCCTGGCCGGCGAGCTGCTGGGCCTGCGGGCCATGTACCTCGACACCGGCAGCGGCGCCCAGCGCACCGTGAGCCCCGCCATGGTGGCCGCTGTGCGCCAGGCCGTGGACACGCCCCTGATCGTGGGCGGCGGCATCCGCGACGGCGCCACGGCCAAGGCCCTCTGCCGGGCCGGCGCCGACATGGTGGTGGTGGGCACCGCCTTCGAGCACGACCCCGAGCTCATCTTCGCCCTGAGCGAGGCGGTGCACGGCTGAACCCCTCCCCTTTCAGCTACGGCCGCCGCCCACTAACTTGGGGGCATGATCGCCACCCGCATCAGCCAGAAGGACGCCCGGTTCTACTTCGTGTCCTACCCCTGCGAGGACGTGCTGCGGCGCGTCCGTTTCATCAGCCGCTTCTACGCCGACGGCGAAGCGCCCATTGCGGCCGCCGACGTGGGCAGGGAGGACGAGGTGGCCTCCTTCATCCAGCGCATCGAGCGCAGCGACGGCGCCTTCCAACGCGCCATGAGCCGCACCAAGGTGAAGGCCATCCGCAACTTCTACGAGACCGCGGTGACCCAGCCGCCCATCCCCGGATCGGTGCTGCTCTTCACCAGCGAAACGCTCTCGTTCTCGCCCCTGGGCCACTACCAGAACGTGGGCGACCTGAAGGAGCCGCGCGAGAAGTACCTGATCATCGACGGGCAGCACCGGCTGGCCGCGCTGGAGTTCTACCTGCGCTCGCACCCCGGGGAGGCCAAGAGCATCCACGTGCCCTGCGTGATCTTCGACGGGCAGAGCGAGGACTTCGCCGCGGAGATGTTCGTGACCATCAACAGCACGCCCACCCGCATCAACAAGAGCCACCTGATCGACCTGTACGAGCGTGTGAGCTGGGAGAAGCCCGACAAGCGGCTCGCAGCGAAGGTGGTGGAGCGCCTGTACTCCGCCGGCGACAGCCCGTTGCAGTACCGCATCAACCGCCTGGGCAACCGCAGCAAGCAGGAGAAGTGGATCATGCAGGCCGAGCTCTTCAACGAGGTGCACCGCTGGGTGCTGAAGAGCTGGAGCGCGAAGGACCCCGAGCGCATCACCGAGCACGCCGTGGAGCGCCGCTACCGCATCCTGCAGGAGTTCCTGAAGGCCACGCGCACCACCTTCGGCGATGCGTGGGGCGACCAACGCTACCACATCACCAAGCCTGTCACCTTGAAGGCCTTGGTGCGCGTGTGCGCCGACCTGGCCGCGAAGGACGGGGCGAACGAGGATGGCCGCGAACGCCGCTGGACCAACCGCATGGCGCCCTGGCGCGAGGTGGTGCGAGACTTCCGCGACGACGGCTTCTATGAGCGCTTCGCTGCCAAGGGCCAGGTGGAGCGCGTGGGCAAGATCCACAAGTACCTCGCCGGGCTCATCCGGTTGTGAGCCGGACCGAACGGATGTGGTCAGCGCTTCACGAAGCGCGCCGTCATCGCCGTGCCATCCGCACCGTAGGCACGCAGCAGGTAAACGCCCGTGGGCAGGGCAGCCACATCCACCGTGCGGGTCACGAGCGGCCGGTGCAGTATTACGCGGCCGTCCATCGCCAGCACCTGCACACGGACCGGTGCGCCTGAAGCGCAGGTGATCGCCAGCTGGTCCTCCGCCGGGTTGGGGGACAGGCTGACACCTTGGTCCAAGGAGGCTTCGGCCGTGCCGAGCAGCAGGCTGCAATCGCCCACGCCACCCACGTTCACGCCCCATTGCACGGTGTCGTTCACCGTCATGCACACCAAGGCCCCCGTACCGGAAACGCTCGGGCACGCACTGGTGCGGAAGAGGCCGCCAACGCCACCGATACCTTGTATCCAGTATGCGCCGATGAAACCGGGCTGGTCCAGGCACTCCAACCCGATGCGCTTGCGCGATGTACCGTTCACCGTGATCTGGTCCACGGAGTACACACGCACGTCCTGTGTCCAAATGCTGTGGACATCCTCCACCGTGTCACCGACCTGCACATCGAAGTCGTACAGCAGCGCGGGATCGGGTTCGCCCGGCGCCCAGTAGTACACCTGCCCAAGGCCGTTGTCCCGTATCGCGCCACCGTAGCCCGTGCCAACGATGCTGAAGTTGTTGGCGTAAGTGGATAGCAGCTTCCGGTACACTTCCCCGTTGTAGATGGTGTCCGGCGACGCGATGTCGTAGGTGTGGAAGTACCCTTCATAAGGATAGCCCGGGCCGATCCAGAAGGTCTCCGTCCAGGTGGCGTTGGAATCGGGCAGCGCATCGAACTGGGCGTTCAAGTCGCCGGAGAGGACGCAGGTGAACGTGGCGACCAGGGCGATCACGGCGGGGTTCATGTGGATGAAGGTAGCTGGTTCTCGACCTCATGGCGCGGGAGGCAGGATCGATGCTGCCCGGATCATCCCTGTTATCTTCACCGGGCATCATGCGCCGCCTCCTTTCCTGCCTGCTGCTCACGCTCGCGTTCGCGCACGTCGATGCGCAACCGGACTCGCTGTGGCGCGTGTGGAACAACACCGCCCTGCCCGACAGCGCACGCCTGAAGGCCATGCAGCAGCTCGCCTGGCGCACCGTGTTCGAGCGGCCCGACAGCGGCCTGGCCCTCGCCCACCGGCAGCTGGAGCTCGCCGTGAAGGCCGGCGACGACAAGGCCAAATACGAGGCCTACACCACTCTTGCGGTGGGCAGCAGCATGAAGAGCGACTACACGGCCGGCCTGTCCTACCTGCAACAGGGACTGGAGACCGCGCGCGGCATGAACGACCGCAGGCGCGAGGCGAACACGTACAGCAACATGAGCAACGTGTACCGCAACCTGGGCGACCTGCCGCTCGCGCTCGAGCACCTGCAGAAGAGCCTGCGCATCGACAATGAGCTGGGCAACACCGAGGGGCTCGCAGGCACGTACAACAACATCGGCACCATCCATACCGAGCTGGGCGACCTGCCCAAGGCCCTGGAGCAATACCAGCGCAGCGCGGGGCTCTACGCGCAGCTCGACAACACCAAGGGCCGCGCGCAGGCCCTGATGAACCTGGGCGCCACGCACCTGGAGATGGGCGAGCGCACCAAGGCCCTGGAGGAGTTCCTGGAGAGCCTGGCCCTGTACCGCGCCATGGGGCGCAAGCTGGAGGTGGGCATGGCCTTCAACAACCTGGGGCGCACCTATGGCGAACTGGGGCGCGACAGGGAGGCCTTCGCTGCGCTCGACTCGGCCTTCGCCCTGTTCGACGCGCTCGGCAGCCGCCGCCAGCTGGCGCGGAACCACTACTACAAGGGCATCATCCTGCTCGCGCGCGGCAACGCGTTCGGCGCCCGGGTGGAATGCGGCAAGGGGCTGGAGCTCGCCCGTGCGGCGGCCCTTCCCCAGCAGCGCAAGGAGTGCAGCGCGTGCCTGATGGAGGCCTACGAGGCGCTGGGCGACCTGGCCAACGCGTTCCGCGCCCAGAAGGAGTACATGGCGGTGGGCGATTCGCTCGACCGTCTCAACAACAGCAGGGAGGTGATGCGCCTCGACCTGCAACGGCAGTTCCAGGAGCGGCAGATCGCGGACAGCCTGGACAATGTGCGGCGCCGCTACGAGGACCAGCTGGTCTACCAGCACGAACTGGGGCGCGGGCGCGAGCAGCGCAACATCGTGCTCTTCTCGGGCGTGGGCGTGCTGCTGCTCGCCGCCGGGCTTTGGAACAGGCTGCGGTACACGCGGCGCTCGCGGGCGGCCATCCAGCGCGAGAAGGAGCGCAGCGAGGAGCTGCTGCACAACATCCTGCCCGAGGAGGTGGCCGCCGAACTGAAGGCGAAGGGCCACGCCGATGCCAAGCACTTCGACGAGGTCACCATCCTCTTCACCGACTTCAAGGGCTTCACCGAGGTGAGCGAGCGCCTCTCACCGGCCGACCTGGTGGCCGAGCTCAACGTGTGCTTCAAGGCCTTCGATGCCATCGTGGACCGGTACGGCATCGAGAAGATCAAGACCATCGGCGATGCCTACATGGCCGCCGGCGGGGTGCCGGAACCGCGGCCCGGGGCCGTGCGCGACACCGTGCTGGCCGCGCTCGCCATGCAGGACTTCATGCGGCAGCGCCACATGGACCGCGTGAAGGCCGGGCTGCCCGCCTTCCTGATGCGGGTGGGCATCCACACCGGGCCCGTGGTGGCGGGCATCGTGGGCACGCGCAAGTTCCAATACGACATCTGGGGCGACACCGTGAACACCGCGAGCCGCATGGAATCCTCAGGCGCTGTCGGCCAGGTGAACATCAGCGAAGCCACTTACGCGCTCGTGAAGGAGCAGGCCGACACCCTTTTCACATTCGCACCACGAGGCAAGGTGCAGGCGAAGGGCAAAGGGGAGTTGGAGATGTACTTTGTGGACCTGCGTCCAGCCCGGACCTGAGATACCGGTGCGCTCCACCGTTGCTCAACGCGCCACGACGATGCGCACCACTTGAGCCGGCGAATCGGCTGCGCTCATGCGGAGGAAATGAAGGCCCTCCGTTACCCCGCTGAGATCAAGCTCAAGCTGTCCGTTGCCCAATGCACGCACGCGCCAGGCACGCACGTTGCGACCCGTGGCATCGAACAGTTCGATGCGATCGATCGCCGCAGCCCCGCTTATGAAGCGCACGGTCACACGGTCCGTTGCAGGTAACGGAGCAACACTGAAGGTGCGTGCATCATCCGCCTGCATAGCGGTCACTGTGCCTGAGACGATGCCACGTTCCGCCTCATCGGTGAACGAGGCGCCATCCACTTCCGATACAAGCCCGCCTCCATCGAATACGCGCACGCCACCGGCCATGCCATCGCCACCGGCGTCGGTAACGCGCAGCATGAGGCATTCCCCCGGAGCAGTGGTCACCCAAACGCTGTCGACCTCAAAGGGGACCGTGTAGCCAGCGCCCTGCGCGAGCACAATGCCTGAGGCGTTGCGAAGGACCCAGCTCGTCTCTGTGGCCTGTGCGTCCATGGTGACCTCGACCAACAGGGTGCTGTTGCCTGCAAGTTCCGGCGCCACGTCCAAGGGCACCTGACGGATGTTCCCCGCGGGATCCTGGTCCGGCACGGTGTTCACCGAGATGATGCGGAACTCGAGCACGTCGCCTGGCTGCACGCCGGTGATCACCGGCAGCGCTGGCTGGCGCACGGCACCGGTGACCGCGGGCACGGCCAGCACCCAGTTGAAGGAGTTGTCGATGGCGCCGTTCTTCCAGGTCTCCACCACGCAGGTGCCCATGGTGGCCGTGCCCTGGTTCTGGATCCGCAAGGTGGGCACCACCTCCCCGTCACAGGGATACTTCAGGCCCACGTAGTCCACGATGGCGGCATCGTAGGTGGATTGGGCGCTGGCCGCAAGGGCGAGCAACAGCGAGGGCAACAGCAGGATCGGGCGCATGGCAAAGGGTTCAGGACCCCAAACCTAGCCGCCCGCTCCGCGTTCCGCAACAGAACTTTCGTTATACCTCAGAACCGCACCGTCACCCCGCCAAGTACGTTCAGCGGGGCCTGGGGGAAAAGGTTCACGAGGTCGGTGCGCGTGCCGCCGGCGATGTAGCTGTACACCCAGCCGTTGTTCTCGTACAGCTCGCTGAAGAGGTTGCGCACCGTGAGGTTGAGGTCCACCCGCTTCAGGCCCTTGAGCCCGGTGAGCGCCGCGTTGAAGCGCAGATCGCTCACGAGGAAGGGAGCGATCGCGCGTTCGCTGTTCGAGGTGTTGTCGAGGTACTGCCTGCCCACGTACTTGGTCACCAGCGTCACCTCGGCGTTGCCGTGGGCCGCATCGTTCCAGAAGCGCCAGCCGAGCTCGCTGCCGGCGATCAGGTCGGGCGAGAAGGCGAGGTCGGTCTCGCCCAGCGGGATGGCCTGCTGCCCGCCGTTGTCGAAGTCGTCCACGTAGGCGGTGAAGTCGCGCACCTTGTTGCTGCTGACGGTGGCGTTGGCGCGCCAGGTGAGGCTGCGCGTGAGCTGCACGGCCCAGGTGAGCTCCACGCCGGCGCGGTAGCTCTCGGGCACGTTGGTGCGCAGGGCGTAGCCCACGTCGTTCAGCTCGCCGGTGAGCACGAGCTGATCGCGGTAGTCCATGTAGTAGGCGTTCACCCCGGCGAGCAGGCGCGCGGTGCGGCGCTCGAGGCCCAGCTCGATGTCGAGCATGCGCTCGCTGGTGGGGCGGCTCTCGGGCGAGGTCTCGGTGAGGTCGTCGCGGTTGGGCTCCCGGTTGGCGATGGCGGCGCTGACGTATGCGCGGTGCTTGCCGTCCACCCGCCACGACAGGCCGGCCTTGGGGTTGAAGAAGGTGAAGGCCACCGATTGCGTCACGTTCCGCAGGTCGCCATCATAGCCGAGGAACTCGTGGGTGACGCTGCGCACCTGCACGTCGCCGAGCAGCTCGATGCGCGGGGTGAACGCGTAAGTGAGCTTGCCGTAGGCATTGGCGTCGGTCTTGCGCGAGTCGTTGGCGTAGTACTGCGCATCCTTGTTGAGCTCGCCACTGTAGCGCGCCCAGATCACCTCGCCGAAGTGGTCGCCGTTGTACACGCTGTAGCTGCCGCCTATCACCCAGCGGTGCGCGCCGATGCGCCGCTCGAAGGAAGCGTTCACGCCGTCGAGCGTGTTGTCCAGCCAGCGGCGGCGCACGAGGTCGGTGGTGGTGACGGTGTCGCCATCGATCACCGCCGGTGTGATGCCGTAGAAGGCCATGTCGTCCTCCTCACGGTACTGCTCGAAGAAGCCGTCGCCGAGCACGCGGAAGGCGGTGATGTTGAGCGTGGCGTCGTTGCCGATGCGCTGGTCGAACAGCAGCTGGTAGTGCGTCTGCCGGTAGTCGTCCACCTGGTCCTCGTAGGTGTACTCGTTGTAGGTGCGGTCGGTGTCGAGCACCTCGCGGGGCACGCCGTTCCAGGCCTGGTAGGTGCGCTCGCGGCCGCCGAAGCTGATGAAGCGGAGCGAGCGTGTGGCGCCCACCCAGGCGCCCTGCACGAAGTAGCTCTTGAGGTCGGCGGTAGCGCGGTCGATGTAGCCGTCGCTGGTGATGGTGCTGAGGCGGCCGTCGAGGCTGAAGCGCGAGCCGCCCTCCTTCACCGGCAGCAGGCCCGTGCCGAAGCGCGCGGTGTAGCGCTGCGTGTTGTACGAGCCGAGCACTGCGCCCAGCTCACCGAAGGCCTTCTCCGCCACCTTCGATGTGCGCATGTTGATGCTGGCCCCGAACGCGCCCGGACCGTTGGTGCTGGTGCCCGCGCCGCGCTGCACCTCGATGTCCTCGGTGCTGCTGGCGAGGTCGGGCATGTTCACCCAGAACACCGCCTGGCTCTCGGCGTCGTTGATGGGCACGCCGTTCACGGTGACGTTGATGCGCGTGGCATCGCTGCCGCGGATGCGCAACCCGGTGTAACCGATGCCCGTGCCCGCGTCGGTGGTGGTGACCACGCTGGGCTGCTGGTCGAGCAGCACGGGGATGTCCACGGCGGTGTTGATCTTCTCGATGCGCTCGCGGGTGACCTTGCTGGTGGCGAAAGGCGACGCGTCGCCGGCGCGCAAGGCCGTGACCTCGGCCTCGCGGATGGTGTAGGTGAGCGCGGGCATGCGCAGCGCGAGGGGCGCTGTCGTCGACGCATCGATCACCGTGTCCACCGGTGCATGACCGATGAGCACGGCGCGCAGCCTGGTGTTTCCGGCCGGCAGGCCCTCCAGCACGAAGCCCCCCTGCTCATCGGTTGTGGCGCTGTAGCCCACCTCGCCGATGCCCACCACCACCTGCGGCAGTGGCTGACCGTTCTCGTTGGTGATGGTGCCGCGCACCGTGTGCTGCGCCAATGCGCCAAGCGCGATACCGATGAACGTGAGCGTGAAGAATGTCCTGTTCATGGTCCTCCGTGTTGATGTGTCCCTCACGGAGGTGCCCCGCGGTGCGGAGGCTGTTCCCTTGGCAGCATGACCTGCCCAGGTTCAACGGGTATGATCTCAGCCCACGATCACGCGGGCACCCCGAAAGGACGACGCGAAGGTAACGTGCGCGGTCGTGAAGTGTTCGCGGCCCTCACCCCTCCTCCAGCCCATCGATCGCATCGAGGGCA